>CAIWTL010000001.1 GCA_903915555.1 uncultured Micrococcales bacterium
CTGACTCCAGCATGTCCCAGACCTGGGAGGGGTCGACGTCGGCCTTGGCGGCCATGTCCCGCACCCCGATGATGAGCGGTGGATCGGAGATGATCTTCAGTTCCCCGTCGATCACGTCCGTGAACTTGTTCAGGGCCTGCATCGAGTCCCGGGACCGGGCCTTCGTGATGCCCTTGCGGGCCCGACGCTGCTCCTTGCTGCCCGCCGACTTCGCGAACTGATCCACGATCTGCTGTATGTCGAGGCGGGCGTACCAGAGGTCCAGGGTGTCCATGTCGGCGAATTGCGCCATCGTCTGGCGGTACTGGGCAGTGGCGCCGAGCAGGACGTCCCTGCGTTCCTGATCGGTGAAGCCGCGGGACCGTCCGGCGACCTCCAGCGACGTCACGAGGCGCTTGAGGTCCCATTCCCACGGGCCCGGGTTGGTCTCGTCGAAGTCATTGATGTCGAAGACGAGGGAGCGCTCCGGGGAGGCGAAAGCACCGAAGTTGGACAGGTGGGCGTCACCGCACGCCTGGACCGTCAGGCCCGAGCTGGGGGTGTGCACCAGATCCGAGGCCATGATCAGCGCAGCGCCGCGGTAGAACGGGAAGGCGCCTTCCATCATGCGGCCGTAGCGGATCGGCACCAGGTCGGGGACCCGGCTGGCTGCCTGCTGCTCCAGCAGCGCGACCGGGTCGGGGCGGTCGGCGGGGGGATCGAACTGCGCCTGGGAACTGCGGGGAACGCGTTTGCGGGCGTTCTTCCCACGCTGGGCGCGTTCCTCGACGGTGTCGTAGCTCGGGGAGTGGGTGACAGTCATGGGGGCACCCTGCCACAAAAAGGTCCGGCCCCGCCTGACGTGGGTGGGCGTCAGGCGGGGCCGGGATGGGGGGTGGTGGGTGGATCAGGTGAGACCGCAGTAGTCGAGGATCTTCTGCGGCAGTCCGGCGCTGGCCGTCCCGCAGATCTCCTCGGAGTTCACGGACTTCCAGGTGCCGCCCTCGGCCTTCGCGAAGAAGTTCTCGACGGACGGACCCGAGGTGTACTGGCCGGCAGCCCATCGCTCCGCACCCGTGCTCGCGCACACGAAGCTCTGGAGCTGCGCTCCGGACGGCAACACCTCGGTCAGCGCGGCGCTGGTGCACGGCGCACCGATCGGCGCCACCGTGGGGCTGGCCGTGGGGGACATCGTCGGCGACATCGTGGGGCTGGCCGTGGTCGTCGTGCACACGGTGCGTCCTTCCGTGGACGCCTTCTTGAGGGCCGCGATCGTGCGGGCGTTCGCTTCACCGTCCACGGGCAGGCCCTCGGCCTCCTGGAAGCGGACGATCGCCTGATCGGTCATCGGGCCCATGATCCCGTCGACGGTGCCGGAGTGGCATCCCACGGCATTGAGCTCGGTCTGGATCTGCTTGTCCAGGACCACCAAAGACTCATCGCCGCTGGGGGACGGGGCCACGCTGGGGCTCTCGACGGGGCTCGGGCTCGTGGCGGTGTCGCTGGATCCCGACGAACAGCCGGCGAGGCCACCGAGGGCGACCACGGCGGCGGCGCCGGTCAGCAGGAAACGCTTGCGGAACATGTGGACTTCCCTCCGACCCGGTGGTTCCGGGGACGCCCCGATTCCTATCAGCGGACGCAGGGCGAGGTCGCGCGCGCATCGCGGCGGACCCCCGGACTGTTACCCGACCGAGACACTGGCCGCGATGGCCGCGATGGCCGCGATGGCCGGTGCCTGACCGTCGCTGCTGCGCCGAACCCGATCCGGTCGTCAGCGACATGGCGTCGCCGGTCGGCAAGGTGGCGTGGGAGACGATCACGCAGCGGTGTCGGGCGCTGCCAGTTGCTCCATGACGGTGCGAAGCGTCGCGGGCTTCAGTCCCATCCCGAGGTGGCTGCCGGTGACCTCGATATTGGTGGCCCCCGGCACCACGCATGCCCGCCAGTCCACGATCCCGTCGGACTTCGTGTAGAGCGACACGAGATCGACGTCGGGGGGCATGGGGCGCTGGGTGGCCCGCATGTAGGCGCAGGAGCATTCCGGGGTGGCGCAGCGCTTCTCCCGCAGTTCCGGGTCCGTCTGGTGAACCACGCGAAGCGCCGCCACGAACGGTCGCGGGATCTCGTAGAACGCGAACTCGTGGTTGAGGGGAGCCCCGAGGGCGACGACCCTGGACACCAGCTCGGGGTGACGGGCGCCCAGACCCCGCGCGAGCATTCCCCCCCGGCTGTGTCCCACCACGAGCAGTCGGCGTCCGTTGTCGCGGTCGACAGCCCGCGCCGCCACGCGAGCCAGGCTGTTCACAGCCCGGTCGGAGCAGCGGACGTTGGCGACGATGCGGGAGGGGACCACGGTGTATCCACCGGCCCGCAGCGCCCACTGCAGGGGCAGGGTCGTGACGTCCCCGAACCCGAATCCGGGGATCACCAGCACCGGGCGACGTCCGCCGTCGGGCAGCCCGCGTGATGCGGCACGGCTGCCGTGGAGCGCCGAGACGTCCCACTGGGCGATCTCGAGGGGGAACCGGGACTCCGAGGCGGTGCGGGCGGCCCATCCGGGCAGTGGACGCAACCACCGGGGGAGTCCGCGTGGGGCCCAGTCCTTGTCGGGCAGGTGCTCGGCCAGCCAGTCGCTCATGCGCCGATATTGCCCCGATCGGGACCGTCGTGTCCGCGACACCACGTACAGTCGTGGCTGTGAACGACGACCGGGACCAGCACCCCCGCTCGGTCACGCCGTGGGACCCGGAGTTCTGGGACGACGAGCCCGGGACCGACCCCCGGGATGAGGTGGCGCCGCCGGACCCCGACGCGGGTGGACCCACGGCGGGTTCTGTCACGACGCCGGAGGAGTCGGCGGCCGCGACCGCTGCCCGCGACACGTCGTGGACCAAGATCGTGGCCGTGACCGTGGGTGCCTGTGTGGTGGTCGGCGCAGTGCTGTGGGCCGTCATCCCGAAGGGCGCTCCCGTCAAGGAGGAGGCCGCCGCACAGGGTTCGGTCGCCCAGGACTCGAGGGCCGAGGCGTCGGATGCATCGCAGGAGGTGCGTCGGATCCTGTCGGGTGAGCGGGACAGGCCGACGAAGGCCGAGCGCCTGGAAGCCCGCCTCGGCAAGCCCCCCAAACTCTCGGTGCAGGTGTTCGACCCGCTGGAGGGGACCTGCCCCGACGTCTTCAACGTGACCATGGTGGTCCGGGTCATCCGCGGGCAGTTCGACGACGTGGTGGCCGAGGTCCGTATCCCCAAGGACAAGTACACCCGTACCCGCACCCTGATGTACTCCGACGGCGACTACACCGCGACCCTCGGCGGTCTGCCGGTGAACCGGACAGCCACCTTGCTGGTCATCGGGACCGGGCCGCAGGGCGAGGAGACGACGGTCACCAAGGACATCACGCACAACTGTCCCGGGGACCCGGTCGACAAGGACAACCCGTACGACCTCGTGGGCGAGGACGCGGCCTCGGCGATCGAAGAGAAGATGTTCAGCGACGAGTACGAGTTCGATTTCGACATGTCCGGCAAGCCCTGACCGCAGGTCTGCCCCGGACGGGGCCGATGTGTGGTTCGGGCGGGTCAGTCGGGCGGTGCCGGGGCAGACCTGAGGTCAGGCGATCCGGGCGATCTGGCCGTCGAGCGAGACCACATGGACCCGACCGCGACCGTCCTCGCCGAAGGACACCACCGAGGTCAGGGAGAGATCCGTGGCGCGGTCGTCCCCGAGGGTGGCCCCCGCCACCGAGGCCGAGCGGATCCGCGGGTTGCAGAAGTCCCCGTAGACATAGCGCCCGTACAGGTCGGGCACGGAGCGGTCGCGGACCACGAGTCCGCCGGTGACCGAGCAGAAGCCGTCACTGTGGGCCAGTGCGATCGCGGGCGGCGCGTGACCGGGGGCTTCGCCGCCGGTGTACCGGGCCGGCCCCTCGAAGGGTCGCCAGCCGAAGTTGACGGGGAGTCGGGAGCCGGTGGGCCGCACGTCGATCTCCTCCCAGTCGTTCTGTCCGACGTCGCCGATGATCATGTGTCCCGTCCTGCGGTCGAACGAGAAGCGCCACGGGTTGCGTAGCCCGTAGGCCGCGATGAGCGGCCGCCGCGGACCGATGAAGGAACTCCGGGGCAGCCGTGGGATCCCCGGCGGGACCACGCGCCCACTCACCGGGATCGCCAGGATCTTGCCCAGCGGCGATGTCAGGTCCTGGGCGTTGTTCCCGGGATCACCCGCGCCACCCCCGTCGCCCAATGCCGCGTAGAGCAACCCGTCGGGCCCGAAGGCGAGGTGGCCGCCGTTGTGGTTGCTCTCCGGTTGGTCGGTCCCGAAGAGCACCCGGGCGCTGCGGGGATCCGCAGTGGCCGGCGTTCCCCGGCGGGCACGGTACTCCACGATCCGGGTGTCTCCGGCGCGGTCGGTGTAGTGCACGTAGAACCTGCGGTCCTGGCTGTAGCGCGGTGAGAAGGCCAGGCCCAGCAGTCCCTGCTCGCCGCCGCTCGACACCTTGCGGGACAGGTCGAGGAACGGTCGGGTGCGGACCCTGCCGTCGACGACGACGAGGATCCGGCCCGTCTTCTCGGCGACGAAGAGCCGGGTCCGGTCACCCTCGGGGGCGGTGACATGGACGGGTTGATCGAACGTGCCGACGGGGACGAGGCGGGCAGCCGAGGCGGGGGACGGGTTCAGGAGACCCGCGCACGTCACTGCCGCGGTGGCGACGAAGGTGAGGGAGCGCGCTCGACGCCGTGGACCGGCCGATCGGGGGTGTGCTGACATTCCCCGAGGGTACGGCGACGCCGTGGGACGACGGAAGCCCCGCCGCAGGTGGCGGGGCTTCCGGACGGGCTCGTTCCGACGGAACACAGGCTGAGCCCGGGTCAGGAACTCAGCTTCTTGAGTTCCTTCGCGGTGAGGTCCATCCAGACCAGCGGGTCCATCTGGTTGCCGTTGGGTCTGGTGACGCCGAGGTGGAGGTGCGGACCGGTGGAGTTACCGGTCGACCCGACACGTCCGATGACATCGCCCTTCTTGACGGTGTCCCCCCGGTCGACGCTCATGGAGTTCATGTGGCCGTACAGAACCAGGTGGCCGCTGTCGGTCTTGATGGTGACGGCCTTCCCGGCTGCCCCCTGCCACTCCGCGGCCACGACCTTCCCACCCTCGATGGCGTATAGCGTCGTCCCGGCGGGTGCGCTGAAGTCGACGCCGCTGTGAACGCCTCCGGTGTGGACGGCGTCGGCGAAGCCGTAGAGGTGTCCCACCTCGTACTTCTTCAGTGGCATCACCTGGCCGCTGTCACTCTGTTGGGTGTCGTAAGCGGGCTCGGCGGTGCGACGTGCCTCGGCGAACTGGGCCCGGGTCACATCGTCCAGCGCCGTCCACAGTCGTGACGGCGCGAGTGTGGGCTCGGTGGCCTGGGCGGCAGGCGCCACCAGCGTGAGGGCTCCGAGCGCCAGTCCCCCCGTGACTGCCGCGATGCTCGTGCGACGCGGGGTCATGGTGAATCACTCCTTCGTGGTGTGGTCCGCTCGGTGTGCCCGCACTCCCCGTGCCCACACCACGACGCTGGGTGAGGTGCGCCACCCCGACGTGTGATGCCGACAACACCTGTGCCCCCACCAGAGGTGCCGCACCCCTCACCCAGGCCGTGCCGGAGGGAGGGTTAGGCTGCCGTGCGCCGCAGGCACGCGGCGGGAGATGGAGACAGCGGTGGATATC
>CAIWTL010000002.1 GCA_903915555.1 uncultured Micrococcales bacterium
CCGCCGGCATCGCGGGCATCGTGTTCGCGGTCATCATGCTCTTCGAGATGATCGTGTCCCGAGCCAACGGCTTCGCCTCGGGCGATTCGGAATGGTTGTCCGATCCGGCCACGGATCAGCTGGGGTCGGTCGCGGTCTCCCTCGTTCCGTTCGCCGGTATTGCTTTCCTGTGGTTCATCGGTGTCGTCCGCAGCCGCATCGGGGACCGCGAGGACCGTCTCTTCTCCACGGTATTCCTGGGGTCCGGTCTGTTGTTCGTGATGGCGATGTTCGTCGCCGCCGCGACCCTCGCCGGCACAGCGAGGCTCTACCCGGACGGAGCCGGACCAGGCGACCCCACGGTCGAACTCGCCAACGCCCTGTCGGCCGAGTTGATCGCAACCTTCGGTCTGCGTATGGCGGGTGTCTTCGTCGCCTCCGCGTGCAGCCTCGGTGCCCGCACCGGGGCACTACCCCGGTGGCTGGTCGTCCTCGGATTCCTGACCGCACTGGCGCTGCTCATCGGCTCACCCCTGAGCCCGTGGCTGGCGCTCATCTTCCCGCTGTGGGTGCTCATCTTCAGCATCCACACCCTCGCCGTGGGCTTCGAGGTGCCCGATCCCATGGCGTCGGACGACTGACCTTCTTGACGGACTCTTGAGGACCGCCGAACTCCGAGCAGAGGACCGGTGCGCCATGCTGAAGTCACATCAAATCCCCCCGACTGGGGAGCTTCGGAATCGAGTCGCCGAAGCTCCCCAGTTTTTTGTCCACGGGATGGTCGATCGCCGCGCTCTACAGTGATGACATGTCGTCGCGCGTCCTCGCCACCGTCGCGAGTCCCGTCCCGGTCCAGCCGCTGCCGGCCAGCCAGGTCACCTCGGGCGATCCCGCCGCAGGAGTCATCGAATTCGTCGGGGTCCCCGTCCCCTGTGGCCTGTGGGAGCACACCGTCGGCAGCTCGACGGACACCGAGGTCGACGAGGTCTTCGTGGTCCTGGCCGGTCACGCCCGGATCGAGATCGAGGGCCAGGATGCCCTGACTGTGGGACCGGGGGACGTCGTCCACCTCGAGGCCGGCACCCGGACCACGTGGCACGTCACCGAGGACCTGCGGAAGTTCTGGGTCACGCCCTGAAAGCGGCGGCGAAGCCGGCCAACTCCCGCTCCACCATCGCTCGCGCCCGCGGGACGAAGGCCTCGCTGTCCCCGCCCAGATGAGGGGTCACCAACAGTCCCGGACACGACCAGAGCGGATGTCCCGGTGGCAGCGGCTCGGGGTCGGTGACGTCGAGGGCCGCTCTCAGGCGCCCCGACTGCAACTCCCCCACAAGTGCCGCAGTGTCGACGAGCGCGCCACGTCCGACGTTGACGATGAGGCACCCGTCAGCCAGGCCTGCCATGACCGATCCGCTCAACAGAGGCTCCGTGCCGGGAGTGTGGGGAACCGCCAGCACCACGATGTCGTAGTCCCCACGCGTTGCGAAGAACCTCTCGACGGGCTGCGAGCCACCCTCCCCGCTGCGCGAGAAGCCCGTCACCGTCACCTCGAAGGCTGCCAGCCGCACTGCGATGGAGCGCCCGACACCCCCCCAGCCGAGGATGGCCACCCTGCTGTCAGCCAGACTCGGGCGCCGCACGTGGTCCCATCTCTCGCGCAGCATGTCGCGGGCCGCGACATCGATACCCCGCCGGGCGGCGATCATGAGACCCACCGCCAACTCCGCGGTGCTCGTGTCGTGGACACCGACAGCGCGGCGCACCTCCACGTGGTCAGGCAGGACATCGGCCATGCCGTCGACACCCGCCATGAGCGCCTGGACCACCTGCAG
This sequence comes from uncultured Micrococcales bacterium, assembly GCA_903915555.1. GTDB lineage: Bacteria > Actinomycetota > Actinomycetes > S36-B12 > CAIWTL01. The sequence continues at coordinate 1,812 of CAIWTL010000002.1, forward strand.
CCTGGGCATACGGGCACCCAACGCCACGTCAGCCATGTCGCACATGTACGGCGGCACGAAGTAGACGACGTCGTCCAGGACTTCCTGTGCGGGTGCCGGCTCGCCGGCGTCCCACGTGGCCACCCGAAGGCCCGGCGGGGAGGTGATCCCCAGCCAGGCGGGGATCAGGGCGGTGGCGGTCATCGGATCCTCCCTGGCTGAGACACTCAAAGGATGCCGTATCCCTCATCCGACGTCCCCCGGGTGCGCACGTTCCACGGGCGCAGCGGACGCCTCGGCACGCAATCGGCGCGGGCGATGGCGGAGTTGTTCCCCGTGATGGGCCTCGCATTGTCGGATGAGGACGCCGCGGCGTGCTTCTCCCCCGGCACCCCCGTGGTTCTCGAGATCGGCAGCGGGATGGGTGAGGCGACCGCACAGATGGCGGAAGCAGCACCCGACACGGGCATTCTCGCGGTGGAGGTACACACCGCGGGGGTGGCTGCACTCCTGCGGCGTATCGACGAGAAGGGTCTGACCAACGTGCGGGTGGTGCATGCGGATGCCGTTTCGGTGCTGGAACGGATGATCCCGCTGGACTCGTTGGCCGGCATCCGCCTGTTCTTCCCGGATCCGTGGCCGAAGGCTCGGCACCACAAGCGTCGCTTCGTCCGGCCGGACCTGGTGCGGATGGCCGTCCGACGCCTGTCGCCGGGTGGTCGGTTCCACGCGGCGACGGACTGGCACGACTACGCCGACCAGATGTTGGAGGTGCTGTCCGGAGATCCGGAGCTGGTCAACGAGTTCGACGGTTTCGCCCCGCGCCCGGACTGGCGCCCGATGACGCGGTTCGAGAGCAAGGGGCTGCGCCGGGGACACCGGGTGTGGGATCTGATGTTCCGACGCATCGGCTGACCCGCCGCCGCGCGCCGACCCCCGTCGCTGCGGCACGATGGCGGCCATGGCGTCATTGATCGAGGACTATGCACTCATCGGCGATCTGCAGACCAATGCCCTGATCTCGCGGGACGGTGCCATGGACTGGCTGTGTCTGCCCCGGCTCGATGCGGATGCCACCTTCGCTGCACTCCTCGGCACCGAGGCGAACGGCCACTGGACGGTGCGCCCCACCGGGGAGGTCCTGTCCGTGGAGCGTTCCTACCTGCCGGACACCCTGGTACTCGAGACGACCTTCACGACCTCGACGGGTGTCATGAGACTCACCGACTTCATGCCGATCCGCCAGGGTGGGCCGGTGATCATCCGGATCGTCGAGGGTATCTCCGGGACGGTGGACGTGCGCTCGGTGATGGCTCCCCGATTCGGGTTCGGCCAGATCAAACCGTTCTTCGACAAGAGTGCGGCGGGAGTGTTGGCGCAGGCGGGTCCGGACATCCTGCTCCACGTGGCACCCGCGGATACCGAGGCGCTGGCCGACGATGGGCAGATCGTCACGGACTTCAGTGTGAAGGCCGGCGACAAGCGGGCCCTGCAGATCCTGTGGTATCGGCCATGGGAGAACGTGCCGCTGCCCCGGGACCCGTACGTCACGCTACGGACGACGATCGAGTGGTGGCGGAACTGGGCCGGTGCTGCGAAGTACCGCGGTCCCCACCGTGATGAGGTGGTTCGATCTCTCATCACCCTCAAGGCCCTCAGCTACGTACCGACGGGGGCGATCGCCGCCGCGGCCACGACGTCCCTGCCGGAGACCCTGGGCGGGGAACGGAACTGGGACTACCGGTACACGTGGCTGCGCGACGCATCCATGACCCTCGCGGCGCTGATCGAGGAGGGATACCATCCGGAGGCCTACGCGTTCCGCGACTGGGTGATCCGGGCGGTGGCCGGCTCCCCGCAGGACATGCAGATCATGTACACGATCACCGGCAAGCGATGGATCCCGGAGGTGACCCTGGACTGGCTGGACGGTTATGAGGGGTCACGTCCGGTCCGCGTCGGCAACGGAGCTGCGGGCCAGTTCCAGTTGGATGTCTACGGCGAACTGAGCGACGCCGCCTACCTGGGTCGCCGCTACGGGATGGTGTCACAGGGAAACATGCAAGGGGCGGCCTGGCGGCTGCAGTTGGCCGTGGCCGGATTCGTGGAAGAGCAGTGGAAACGTCCTGACGAGGGCATCTGGGAGGTCCGTGGCGACCCGCAGCACTTCACCTATTCGAAGGTGATGGCCTGGGTCGCCGTCGACCGGGTGGTGCGGTGCATCGACGAGTTCGGCCTGGCGGGCGACCGGGCGCACTGGGCGGCCCTGGCGGATGAGATCAAGGCCGACATCCTCGCCAACGCCGTCGACCCGGAGCGCAACTGCTTCACGCAGTACTACGGCAGCACGGCCATGGACGCCAGCCTGCTGATGGTCCCTCTCGTGGGCTTCCTGCCGCCCGACGATCCACGCATCATCAACACCATCCATGAGGTGGCGCGGGATCTCGGCCACGACGGCTTGGTCCTGCGGTACCGCACCGACGAGACCCACGACGGTCTGGCCGGAGAGGAAGGCGCGTTCCTGATCTGCTCCTTCTGGCTCGTTCAGTGCCTGGCTCTCATCGGTGAGCACGACGAGGCCCAGCGGATGTTCGACCACCTGTTGTCCCTCTGCAACGACGTCGGACTGCTCGCCGAGGAGTACGACCCGGTCCTGGGACGGATGCTGGGCAACATGCCGCAGGCCTTCAGTCACATCGGGCTGATCAACGCCGCCCACGCCCTCGCGGGCTCGGGTCAGTCACCACTCGGGTGACGGACGGCCCCGCGGGTCACGGACCGAGCCAGGGCTCCCGCCAGCCGCCGTACGCCTTGGTCAGCCGGTCGGCCTCGCCGGGACCCCAGGTGTCCGGTGCGTAGGGGATGACGGGCGGCGGCGAGTCCAGCAGCGGCTGCACGATGCGCCAGGTCTCCTCGACGGCGTCCTGGTCGGCGAAGTTGTCCTTGTTCCCCGCCATGGCGGCGCTGAGCAACTCCTCGTACGGGGTCGGACCATCCCCACCTTCGTCGGCGAACTCCATGTCCATGTGGATCTCACGGAACCCTCCCCCGTCGGCTGCCTTGGCGGCCAGGCGCACCTGAGCGCCGGGAGCGGGATCGATCCGCATGACCAACTCGTTCGGCGCGGGGTGCTGCGACTTCGCCGAGGCGATCGGCAGCGGGGGCGGCCGGTGGAAGATGACCCTGACCTCGGTGACTCGCTCCGGCAGGGACTTGCCCGCCCGGATGAAGAACGGGACACCGTGCCAGCGCCAGTTCTCGATCGTGAGCCGCAACGCGCAGTAGGTCTCCGTCGTGGAGTCGGGCGCAACCCCGGTCACGTCGAGATACCCCTCGTACTGGCCGCGCACGTAGTGCCCCGGATCCGCTTGGGGCATCGCCATGAAGACGTCGCGCTTCCGGTCGTTGATGATGTCGGTGCCCTCTCCGGCGGGGGGCTCCATGGCGACCATGCTGAGGACCTGGAGCAGGTGGTTCTGCACGACGTCGCGCAGACAGCCGACGGGGTCGTAGAAGGAGCCGCGGTCGGCGACACCGAAGTTCTCCGCCATCGTGATCTCGACGCACTGCACGTGTTCGCGGTTCCACACCGGCTCAAGCATCTGATTGCCGAACCGCAGATACAGGATGTCCTCGACCGGCATCTTCCCGAGGAAGTGATCGATCCGATACAGCTGCTCCTCGGTGATGTACTGGTGCAGCTCGTCGTTGAGCGCCTTGGCGGATGCGAGGTCGTGGCCGAAGGGCTTCTCGACGATGACTCGTGCGTTCGTGGTCAGGCCGGCTCCCGCGAGGTGCTGGACCACCCGCCCGAACAGAGAGGGCGGGATCTCCAGATAGAAGGCCGGGCACTTCGCCTCGGGCATGGCCGCAGCGATCCTCGTATAGGTCTCGTCGGCCAGGAAGTCCCCGCTGATGTAGCTGAAGCGGTTCATCAGGCGGTCGAAGACCGTGTCGTCCACCTCGACGCCTGTCCCCTTGATGGCGGACAGTGCGTGGACGCGCAGGTCCTCCATGGTCCAGTCGTCGGCAGCAACGCCGATGATGGGGCAGTTCAGCTTGCCGCGCCGCTCCAACCGGTACAGCGAACCGAACGTCATCACCTTCGCCAGGTCACCGGTGATCCCGAAGATCACCAGGACATCGGACTCCTCCGCCATGCCGACCCCTTCCGTCGCCCCCACACCTTGCCAAAGCCCCGCTCTGTTGGCGACCCGACTCGCCAGGGTGCGGGCGGCTGTCAGCGGGTGTGACCGCGCGCTGACGCGGCGGATTCTGTCCCGGCGCCGCCGTCCGCCCCGGGGGGAGGCTCCTCGGGGGAGAGGATCAGTCGTGGTCCGGTGTCCCAGGTCAGGTAGTTCCAGGCCCAGTTGAGCATCACCGAGAACCGGTTCCGGGCACCGATCAGGTAGACGAGATGCAGCATGAGCCACGCCAACCACGCCGGATACCCCTTGATGGTCGCCCCTCCGGCGAGCTGGGTGACCGCGGCCCGCCGTCCGATCGTCGCCATGATGCCCTTGTCCTTGTAGTGGAAGACCTGGCGGGACTCACCGGCGAGGGTCCGCAGGATCTGGTCGGCGGCGAACCGGCCACCCTGCAGCGCGACCTGCGCGAGTTGGGGCAGCCGCCCACCGCTGCCGTCCGCGATGTCGGCGATGTCGCCGATCGCGAACGCCTCCTCATGGCCGGGGATGCTCAGGTCCGGTTCGACGACGATTCGACCGCCTGCTCCCCGCTCGACACCGAGTTCCTCCGCGACGTCCTGGGCCCGGATCCCCGCCGCCCACACCACCATCCGGGTCGGGATGGTGGATCCATCGGCCAGCACGACGCGGTCCTCCGCGATGCGTGTCACCGAGGTCCCGAGTCGCACCTCGACACCCATCTTCTCCAAGGTCTGAACGGTGTACTCCTGCAGATCCGGGTCGAACGGGGCGAGGAGTGACTCCCCGCGTTCGAGGAGGATCACCCGGGTGACGCTGAGGTCGAGGTCGTGGAAGTCGCGGTCGAGAACCTTGGACACCAGTTCGGCGACCGCTCCCGCCACCTCGACGCCGGTGGGCCCCCCGCCCACCACCACGATGTTGAGGATCCCGTCGGCGATGAGCGACGGCTTGGCGTCGGCCTCCTCGAAGAGCGACAGCAGGTGGTTACGCACCCGCAGGGCATCGGACATCGTGTAGAGCGGGTAGGAGTACCGTTCGGCACCGGGGATCGCGAAGAAGTTCGCGGTGGCCCCCGCGGCGACGATGAGGTAGTCGAATGCGACGTCGTCCTCCTCGTGGAGGTGGACCAGTCTGCGCTCCCAGTCGACGCCGGTGACCTCCCCCTGCCGGAACAGGACCCGCTGCCGGCGGCGGAACAGACCGCGGACGGGGTACCCGACGTCCGCGGGATTCAGTCCCGCCGTGGCGACCTGGTAGAGCAGCGGCAGGAACGAGTGGTAGTTGTTCTTGTCGATGACCACGACGTCCACATCGTGCTTCTCGAGATGTTTCGCGGCGGTGAGGCCCCCGAAGCCCGCGCCGATGATGACCACCCGTGCTGCATCCGTCATACCCCCATCCTCGCGGGGGGCGGCCACGGTCGCCAGACGAGAAGTCCCGCCACAGGTCCCCCAGTGCTCGACCGGTGTCTCCTCTCGACGGTTCCTGCGGTAGGCTCGCCTTGGCCGGCTGTGTTCTGGGATGTTCCTTTCGGCGTGAATCACCGAGATGAAGGAGTTTCCCCGTGGGGAACAGACTGTTCGTTGGCAACCTTGCCTATTCCATCGATGACCAGACCCTCGAGGGCGCGTTCGCCGAGTTCGGGACCGTGACGTCGGCCCGGGTTCTCACCGACCGTGATACCGGCCGCTCCCGCGGATTCGGCTTCGTCGAGATGGCGACCGACGCCGAGGCGCAGGCCGCCATCGACGGCCTCAACGAGGCCGACCTCGACGGCCGTCGCATCGTCGTGAACGAGGCGCGTCCCCGTGAGGACCGTGGCGGTGGCGGCGGGGGTCGCGGTGGCTACGGCGGCGGCGGAGGTCGCGGCGGCTATGGCGGCGGCGGCGGCCGTGGCGGCTACGGCGGAGCCCGCGACCGCGGCTACTGACCGAGAAGAGACCAGTCACCCCGGGACGCTGTCGGCGTCCCGGGGTTTCTCTTTGTCCGTCTTCCCCCGCTGCAGGAGGGCGGTGACGACGCGCCAGCCGATCAGGCCCAGCGCGAGGGACACACCGGCCACCACGATGAATGCGGGCGCGGTCCCGTCGGAGAACACGAACTGCCGCAGCAGCAGGCCACCGATCCAGGTCACGAGCCAGATCACAGAGCCGGCCCGCAGCCCGTCGGACGGCGGGGTGAGGAGGACCAATGCCTGCCCCACACCCAACGCCACCAGGAAGGGGGCGGCGGTGACCACGATTCCCCACAGCGGCTCGTCGTGGGCCGAGCGGCCCACCGCGACGAAGATGAGCACAACGGCGACGTCGAGCGCGGCGGAGACGATGCGGTTCACGTGTCGATCGTACGGCGCGCCCGGTGACGCGGTGACGCTGTGACGTGGTGAGATTCAGTCGGGCAGCAACCGCAGCAGCCCCTGCAGCGGGATCACCGCCCAGTCGGGGCGACTGTTCATCTCGTACTCCAGTTCGTAGGCGGCCTTCTCCATGAGGAAGGCACGCAGGAGTACCTCGGTGGACTCATCGGTCTCCACCAGAAGGTCGGACTCCACCGCCGACAAGTAGGTGGACAGGAAACTGTGTCCCGACCATCCCACCCAGAAGTCCGAGCCGAGGCGCGCCAACTCCACACCGCTGCGCCGCACGTTGTAGCGGGCCAGGTACTCGCGTTCGGCGGCGAAGGCGGCGTACTCGAGCGACCGGAGCATGGCGGCGACGTCCCGCAGCGGGGAACGCTTGATGCGACGCGCGCTGATCACCTTCGCCGGCTCCCCCTCGAAGTCGATGATCGAGAAGTCCTTGCCGGTGAACAGGACCTGACCCAGGTGGTAGTCGCCGTGGATCCGCATGCGCAGCCCGGGGATGCGCAGTTTCTTGACGTCGGCCAGGACAGCGAACAACTCCGCCTCGCGGTCCAGGAGTTCCTCGGCCATCACCCGTTCGCCGTTGGACAGGGATGCCAGACGGCGCCGCAGGAGGGTCAGCGCACGTCTGAGCTGGTTGCGGATCGACTGGTAGAGCGAGCGCTGGTAGTGGGGGTCGAACGGCTCGGGCCGCAGGGCCGGATCGGAGGGATCCGCCGCCAGGGCCAGGTGCATCTCGGCGGTCCGCAGACCGAGGAGCTCGCAGTTCTGCAGCAGAGGTCCGAACAGCTCCTCGGCCAGGGACGGCATCTCGGGCGTCTCGAGGTCGAGCGGGTCGATCTGCGGTTCCCGTCCGAGGCGTCGGCGACCCACGCTGGGCAGCGACTCGTAATAGGCACCCAACTGGTGCAGGAAGTACGCCCACGCGTCTCCCTCGTTGGGGACGAGTTCGTGGGCGACCGCCAGCGTCCTCACCGAGCCGCGGGCATCGACCATCTCCAGGGCCCCCAACGCGGGCGGGGTATGGGTGAAACCGGCCCGCTCCGTGAGGTAGCGGCTCAATTCCCAGTCGGGATTGCTGCCCTCCCCCGACATCCGGTAGAGCTTCATGACGAGACGATCGCCGAAGAAGAGCGTGGTGTTGCTCTGCTCCCCCCGGTGGACGGTCGGCCACAGATCGGCGGCGGACTCCCCGGCCATGACCTCCCCCATGCGTCGGGTCGTCACGCCTCTCAGGTCCATTCCGTGGTCCCGCAGCCGCCGCCGCCTCACCATGATGTCGAGCAGCCCCTGCGCGAATCCCTCCTCAGCCATGGCATCGACCAGGAAGCCGTTGAGGCCCCGCTCCCCACGGCCGACGAACCTGACCAGACCCGCTCCGGGGTGATCGAGCAGGAACTCCTCGGCATACTCGTCCGCCAGATACTGGACGGGCAGCACGTAGGTCTCGGGCTCACCGTCGGAGTAGGTCACCTCGATCATGAGCAGGCGTGGGGTCGGATCGCCGAGGCCGGGCAACTCGCTACTCCCCGAGATGGCGAGGCCGGTGATGCGCCGTGCCTTTCCTCCGAACCACCGCTTGCCCGAGATGACAGCGGGCAGCACCGCTTCCAGCGCGGCGCGCGACCGGCTGTTCTCGAACAGCGACTGCCACGTCGCCGTGGTGGTC
>CAIWTL010000003.1 GCA_903915555.1 uncultured Micrococcales bacterium
GCAAGACCCGGACCATCACCCACCGCATCGCCCACGGGGTCCGGACCGGCCGCTACGAGGAGAGCCGCACCCTCGCCGTCACCTTCACCGCCCGCGCCGCCGGGGAACTCCACGCCCGGCTGGCCGCGCTGCGCGCCCCCCACGTCGCGGTGCGGACCTTCCACTCCGCCGCGCTGCGGCAACTGCGCCACTTCTGGCCGGAGGTGGTCGGGGGTGCCCCGCCCCGCATCGAGGCTGACCGGACACCACTGCTGCGCCAGGCGGCCGCCGGTACCGCCGATTCCGCCGAGTCTCTCGCCGCGCTCCTGACGGAGTTGGACTGGGCGAAGGCCCACGGAGTCACCGCCGCGCGTTACCCGGCCGCCGCGGTCGGGCGACCGGCTCCGCTTCCCCTCGACCAGGTGGCGCAGGTCCTGGACCGCTACGAGACCGTCAAGACGGAGCGCGGCGTGATGGATTTCGACGACGTCCTCCTCGTGACCATCGGGCTGCTGGAGACCCGCAGCGATGTCCGGGAGTCGGTGCGGCGCGCCTACCGGTGGATCACGGTGGACGAGTACCAGGACGTGAGCCCGCTGCAGCAGCGGATCCTGGATCTGTGGGTGGGGGACCGGGGCCAGGTGTGCGTCGTCGGCGACCCCGCCCAGACGATCTACCAGTTCGCCGGGGCCGATCCCGATCTCCTCGCCGGCTTCCCCGCCCGGCATCCCGGAACGACCGTCGTCGAACTGCCCGAGACCTACCGTTGCCCCGCGGCGGTGTCGCAGGCCGCCAACCGGCTCGCGCGTTCGATTCCGGGTGCCCTGGTCCTGCGGTCGGTCGGCGAGTCCCGGGGAGTCGTGCGGGTCCTGCAGTTCCCCGGGGAACAGGCGGAGTGCGCGGGCGTCGCCGACGAGATCGCGAGTCTCCTCGACTCCGGCCACGCCTCCGACGAGGTGGCGGTGCTCTACCGCGCCCACTCCCAGGGCCGCCCCCTGCAGGATCACCTGCGTCGACGGGGCATCCCCTTCAGCACCCGGGGCAGCGATCGGTTCTTCGAGCGCCCCGAGGTCACGGAGGCGCTGATCCGCTTCCGGGGGGAGCTGCGCACCGACCCGGGCCGCTCCGCGGCGGACGTGATGGATGCGGTGCTGTCGGCGATGGCGTTCGAACCCACCCCGCCGGAGACCCCGCAGGCTCGGCTGCGGTGGGAGTCCCTCGCAGCGCTCGACCGGCTGTTCCCCGCCGGACTGTCCGCCGCCGAGGGCCTGGCGGAGCTGGACCGCCGCATGGCCGACGGGGAGCCGCCTCGTCCCGCCGGCGTCGCACTGTTGACCATCCACGCCGCCAAGGGGCTGGAGTGGGACTCCGTGTACGTCATGGGCGTCACCGAGGGGCAGCTCCCGCTGCTCCGCGGATCGGGTGAGGGCGACGTCGACGAGGAGTGCCGACTGATGTACGTCGCGATGACGCGGGCGCGCCACCGGCTGGTGGTCACCTGGGCGGCCGACCGTCCCGCGTCGCGGTACCTGACGGCCTTCGACTCGGGGGACATGGTGGGCGCACTGCCACCGGCGCCCGGCATCGCGGCGGTGGCCGCCGACCACCGCGCGGAGCGCGGCGGGCCACCCGCCCGGTGCCGGTGGTGCGGCCGGGCGCTCGTCACAGGCCGCGAACGGGTGCTGGGACGTTGCGACACCTGCTCACCGCCGGTCGACGAGGCGTTGTGGGAGCGCCTGACACGGTGGCGGGATTCCGTGGCGGCGGACGCCGGCGTTCCCGGGCATGCCGTGATGACCGACGTGACACTGCACGCCATCGCCGAACAGTGCCCCACGACGAGCGATGGGCTGGGCGCCATCCCGGGCGTGCGGCCGGACCGGCTGCGGGAGTACGGCGAGTCCCTGCTCGAGCTCGTCAGGGAGTCGGTACCAGATCCTCGTCCATGAAGCCGGGAACCCACCGCTCGACCTCGGCGCGCACCGGGATGGTGGCGTCGAGTTGGCACGTCACCCCCGTGGCTCCCACCCAGACGCGGTGGATGAGCGCGTAGGACGGGGGGAGGTTCAACTTCAACCCCACGGTGAAGTCGACCCCGCGGGGATCCTTGACCCGTTCGAACAGCCCGCGCAGCCATTCGCGGGAGTAGTGGAACTCGGGCACCTCGACCGGTTCGATGAAGGGCAGCAGGTACTCGAGGAGCCGCTCCCCGTCGATCGTGATGTGGGGGCGGATGAACCCCTCCTCCGTCAGACCGGCGACGACGGTGTCGGCGTCACCCGACATGGCGATGCGCATGAGGCGACCCATCGCGCGCGGCATGCCGTCGGGCAGGTGCGCCACGGCGCCGAAGTCCAGGACGGCCAACCGGCCGTCGGGCATGACCCGGAAGTTGCCGGGGTGGGGGTCGGCGTGCAGCAGGCCGGCGCGTTCCGGGCTGCAGAGCAGGAACCGCTGGTAGAGCAACCCGGCGTGATCGCGTTCCTCGGGTGTGCCCTCCGAGATGACCTCCGAGAGGGGCCTGCCCTCGACCCATTCGGTCACCAGCACATTCGGGGAGGCGGCCAAAACGTGGGGGATCAGGAAATCGGGGTCACCTTCGAAGGCGGCGGCGAACGTTCGCTGGGACTGCGACTCGGTGAGGTAGTCGAGCTCCTCGATCACCCGTTCGCGCAGCTCCTGCAGCAGTGGCTTCATGTCCA
>CAIWTL010000004.1 GCA_903915555.1 uncultured Micrococcales bacterium
CAGGGATTCGATGGTGCGCTTGTTGCAGACGCCGACCTCGACGGCGGCCACGAAGTCGGTGAAGTCGGCGAACCGGCCGTGCGCCGAACGGGTGGCCAGGATCGACGCCACGACGTTCTCCCCGACGTTGCGGACCGCGGAAAGCCCGAACCGGATGTCTCCGCCCCGCGGCGTGAAGTCGGAGTCCGACTCGTTGATGTCGGGGGGCAGCACCTTGATACCCATGCGGCGGCACTCGTTGAGATACACCGACAGGCGCCCCGGGCCGTTCGACGTCGACTTGTCGTCCTTGACGCTGGTGAGCAGCGCCGACATGAACTCGGCGGGGTAGTTCGCCTTCAGGTACGCCGTCCAATAGGCGACGAGTCCGTAGCCGGCCGTGTGCGCCTTGTTGAAGGCATAGTCGGCGAACGGCACCAGGACGTCCCACAGCGCCTTGATGCATTCCTGCGAGTAGCCGTTGGCGACCATGCCCTCGGAGAAGGGCAGGAACTCCTTGTCCAGGATCTCCTTCTTCTTCTTGCCCATCGCACGCCGAAGCAGATCGGCCTTGCCGAGCGAGTACCCGGCCACCTTCTGGGCGATCGCCATGACCTGTTCCTGGTAGACGATCACGCTGTGCGTGTCGTTGAGGATCTCCGCGAGCGGCTCCTCGAGTTCCGGGTGGATGGGGGTGACGGCCTGCCGGCCGTTCTTGCGGTCGGCGTAGTCGTTGTGCGCGTTGGCACCCATCGGCCCGGGACGGTACAGCGCCAGCACCGCAGAGATGTCCTCGAAGTTGTCGGGGACCATCGAGCGCAGGAGAGCACGCATGGGACCGCCGTCGAGCTGGAAAACCCCCAACGTGTCCCCGCGGGCGAGCAACTCGTAGGTGGCACGGTTGTCGAGGGGAAGCTCCTCGGGGATGATGCGCTCCCCGGTGTTCGCCTCGATGTGGTTCAGGCAATCGTCGATGACCGTGAGGGTGCGCAACCCGAGGAAGTCCATCTTGAGCAGACCGAGCGTCTCGCAGGCCCCCATGTCGAACTGCGTGATGATCGACCCGTCCGCGTCACGGCGCCAGACCGGGATCACGTCCGTCAGCGGCTCGCTGGACAGGATCACGCCGGCGGCGTGGACACCGACCTGACGCTTGAGCCCCTCCAGCCCGCGGGCCGTGTCGACGACCTCCTTCACGAGACTGTCGGAGCCGTAGAGGTCGCGGAACTCCCCCGCCTCGCCGTAACGCTTGTGGTGCGGGTCGAATATGCCGGACAGCGGCACGTCCTTGCCCATGACCGCGGGGGGCATCGCCTTGGTGATGCGGTCGGACAGCGAGAAGGGCTGCCCCATCACCCGCGCGGCATCCTTGATCGCGGCCTTCGCCTTGATGGTGCCGTACGTGACGATCTGGGCGACGTGATCGCTGCCGTAACGCTCGGTGGCGTAGCGGATCATCTCGCCCCGACGGCGCTCGTCGAAGTCGATGTCGATATCGGGCATCGACACGCGCTCGGGGTTGAGGAAGCGCTCGAACAGCAGGCCGTGGGCCAAGGGGTCCAACTCGGTGATCCCCAGCGCCCAGGCGATCAGGGCTCCCGCCGCGGACCCGCGACCGGGCCCCACGCGGATCCCCCGCTCGTGGGCGTGACGGATGAGGTCCGAGACGACCAGGAAGTATCCCGGGTAGCCCATCTGCGCAATGACCTGGAGCTCGTACTCCGCCTGACGGCGATGGGCGTCCGGGACGGGCTC
>CAIWTL010000005.1 GCA_903915555.1 uncultured Micrococcales bacterium
CTGCCGGATTCCGCGCAGGCGATCGTGGCGACCTTCAACCTGCAGGCCTATGGCTGGGCCTCCGCCGACACCGGGTGCTCGGCGAACCCGCAATGCGCCTTCGACGGAGCCAGCGGAGGCACTCCCGGGGCGCGCGACTTCGGCATCCAGGTCAACCGACCGGCGGACATCTGGGAGATCGAGCAGGTCTTCGCCTCCGACTTCGCCGGCCCCACCCCCACCGAGACCAATCAGGAGCTGGGTCTGAACGACCCCACCTCGAACCTGGTGTGGAGCAACGGCTCCACGGGCGTGTTGTTCCCCGCACCATCCGGGACCGGTGCCGAGACCGCCGCCCTCTTCAGCAAGGCAGCAGGGGCCTACCCGGCTGCGGACCCCGACTCCGGCGTGGGCAACGGCAACTATCCGGCGCCCTACTACGAGTTCGCGGATGCTGCGGCGGCTGACCCGCAGATCCGGCTCGGTACCGCGATGGGCAACGCGGATGCCGTGCACCTGAACACCATCCGGGCGGCGACCGCGGCCGCCGAGGGTGGGAACCCGGCAACGTTGTACATCTACAACGAGGAGTACGACGACGACGCTGTGCTGGACGCCATCCAGGATGCCGCTGCCGCAGGTGTGACGGTTCGGATCATGATGACCTACGGTGCCAGCAACGGTCCCAGCTACGACTTCCTGCTCACCAAGAAGCGCCCCGGCGGCGGTCCCGTCGATGCGCAGGTGCACCTCCTGCCCAATCAGGCTCCGCAGTACCGGTACATCCACGCCAAGATGATCTACGCGGACCTGGGTGGCAACACGTCCGACATCGCCTTCGTCGGCTCGCAGAACTTCAGTGAGAACTCGCTGCTGTTCAACCGAGAGGCGGGGGTGCAGCTCAAGCAGTCCGACGGCACGCTCAGCGACGGAATCCGGCAGACACTGCTCAGCACCTTCGCCGACGACTTCGCGATCGATGGCAAGGGCATCACCTGGAACTACACCGACAAGAAGACCGGCAAGAGGTACACCAACGTCCCCTGCCCTGCCGTGTGGCTGAGCCCACAGACCACCTGGAAGAGCGTGTCGCGCACCTTGGACGCATCCGGCTGCCAGTTGGCCACCCCGTCGTCGACGGGTCCGGGCGGGAAGGTCGATGCGACCAAGCCCGTGATCGGTACGGACTTCTCGTCGCTGGAGTCCTACCGCGCCACCTCATACCCCTACTTCGGTGCCCGGGGCACGGCGCAAGGCGTGCGGACCCAGTACGTGCCCACCCCCACGTTCGTCGCACCGCTGGCCGGCGTGTACTCCACGTTCACGCCGCAGATGCCTCAGGGGCCCATCAATCCATCGAACATGGTTCCCGGCGCCTGCCAGGTCATCGATCAGGCGACCGCGGCGAGCACCGGTCCCTGCCCGTCGCCCTGATCGCGGACCCGTCGCGTGACTGCAAGCCGTTGTGCCGGGTCCGGCGGGCCGCAGGGACGATAGCCTGCCGACGGTGAGCAGCGCCCGAGTGTCCGTTCCCACGGGACGCGTCGTCGTCGCCGGTGTGGCGGCGGGGGCACTGTCCGGGCTCTTCGGTATCGGGGGCGGGATCGTCATGGTCCCGTTGTTCGTGCTGTGGCTGGGGCTGCCGCAGAAGACCGCGATCACCACGTCGCTGCTGGCGATCATCCCGATCTCCGTCGCAGCCATCGCCGGGTACGCGGTGGGTGACGCCGTTGCCTGGCAGGTCGGCCTCATCATCGGGGTCGGCAGCGTGGTGGGCGGACAGGTCGGGGTCCGCCTGCTGCCGATCATCCCGGTCCCCTACCTGCAGGTCGCCTTCGCGGTACTGCTGCTGTACTCGGCGTTCCGACTGGTCCAGCCCGACTCCACCGCCGCGGGAGCGCAGGACATCGCCGGCTGGCCCATCCTGGTCGGTGTCGGGGTGGTGGCAGGGCTGGTCGCGGCACTCCTGGGGGTCGGGGGAGGAATCATCGTCGTGCCGGCACTGGTGCTGCTGGCCGGTGCAGATCTCACCACCGCACGCGGGACGAGTCTGCTGGTGGTCCTCCTGACAGCAGTCACCGCCTCGGTGTCGAACTGGCGCACGGGGTCCCTCGATCTGCGTATCGGCTGGGTGACAGGGCTGGCCGGTGTACCTGCCTCCCTGGCCGCGGCCCTCATTGCCCAGTCCATCCCGCAGCGGGCTGCCGCGGTCCTCTTCGCTGTGCTGATGGTCGTCGCCGCTCTCCAGTTACTGCGCAAGGCGTGGTTGGGCCGAGGGACACCCGACGACGATCCTTCGGCAGGCCCACGGGGCGAC
>CAIWTL010000006.1 GCA_903915555.1 uncultured Micrococcales bacterium
GAGCACGAGCCACGACTGGCCCACTCGGTACATCCACGTCCCGATGTTGGCCGCCAGCATCCCGCCGGCGTAGCGCCGGTAACCGGGGATGCTCAGGGACGCGAACGTTCCTCCGGTTGGGCGAGGCGCGCCAGGAGTGGGGCGGCCTGCAGGACGAGTCGACGCTCCTCGGTCGTCAGCCCGGACATCTGCCGTGCCAGCCAGACGTCGCGAACCTCGCGATAGGTCCGGATCCACTCCTGGGCCTTCTGCGTGACCTCGATCAGGCACTGCCGGCCGTCCGTCGGATGCGGCAGCCGGGTCACCCATTCCTCGGCCTCGAGGCCCGCGATGATGCGGGACATCGTCGGTGGCTTCACGTGTTCCATGGCTGCCAGGTCGCCGGGGGTCATGGGGCCATGCAGTGCGACATTGCCCAGGACCGCCAGTTGGCTGGGTGTCAGTTGGTCGTCGCGTTCTTGGCGCAGTCGCCGGGACAACCGCATCACGGCCGTCCGCAACTCCGGGATCGCCTCGCGTTCCCCATCGGTCAAGTTGCTGTTCGTCACACCCGTTCCCCGGCTCCTCGCGGCGCTGTCCGACTCGGACGGTCGTGGGGAGCATAGTCATTCGGTCTCTTCCGCCTCGAAGGGTAGTTAGCAAAACTAGTTACCTTGCCTAACGATATGGCACACCATTCCATTCCGCCAGCCCCAGCCGGGTTCCGTGACCGCGCCGTTGCACTTCCCCCGAAGGCGTTCCGGCGCTCGTCCCCCGGCCGCCGCGATCGTTCATGCGGCTCGGGCGGTCGCCGTGACCTCGCGGCCTGCACGGGGAACCCGGATGGTTGACTGGAGGCATGTCCTACCGCTGCTTCGAGGTGTCCATCGCCGACCGGATCGGCCATGTCCGGCTCTCGCGTCCCGACGAACTGAACACGATGGTCCCCGAGTTCTGGAACGACCTGCCGCGCATCGTCACCGAACTGAGCGACCGTGGTGACGTGCGGGCCGTGGTGATCTCGTCCACCGGGAAGCATTTCAGCGCCGGGATGGATCTGTCGGTATTCACCGGCTCCGGCCTCATGAACGATGCTGAGGCCGGCCGCCGGAACGCGACGTTCTCGCTGCTCGTGCGTCGTCTGCAGGACAGTTTCACCGCGTTGGAGGACGCGCGGATGCCGGTGCTGATGGCTATCCAGGGGGGCTGCATAGGTGGTGCGGTCGACATGGTCTGCGCCGCGGACATGCGCTACGCCAGCGAGGACGCCTTCTTCGTCGTCCAGGAGACCAATATCGGGATGACCGCCGACGTGGGCACCCTGCAGCGCCTGCCCAAGCTCATCCCGGACGGTGTGGCCCGGGAGTTGGTCTATACGGGTCGCCGCATGTCGGCCGAGCGTGCCCGCGAGGTGGGACTCGTCAACGAGGTGTTCGCCGACCATGAGTCACTCGTCGCCGGAACGTTGGCCATCGCCGCCGAGATCGCCGAGAAGAGCCCACTGACGATCTGGGGGGCCAAAGAGGCCATGGTGTACTCCCGCGACCACTCGGTGCCCGACTCGCTGCATCAGATCTCCCACTGGCAGACCGGCGCGTTCCAGCCCGCCGACATGATGGAGGCCTTCGCGGCGAAGGGGGAGAAGCGCAAGCCGGACTTCCCCGACCTCCCCCCTGCCCCGGGCCTGTGACCGGGGTGTCCCCCGAGCCTCCCCCCGGCGACCCGCCTGAGAAGGCGCCTACCGCGGAGCCCGTGCGGCGCCTGGTCGACTGGCTGTTCCGCGACCGATCCACCGGACGCCTCGTGGTCGCCCAATGGCCCAACCTGCCGCTGTGGCTCTTCCTGGCCGGAGCCGTGATGTCCGTCATCCTCCCTCTGTCGGGGCTACCCGCGCTCGTCCTGCGCGTGGCCACGGACGCGGCTCTGTTGTGGTGGGCGCTGTGGGAACTGCTGCAGGGGGTCAACCCCTTCCGCCGCATCCTGGGAGCCGTCGTGACGGTCTGGGTCGTGCTCGGTCTCGTCCGACAGTTGCTCGGGTGATGTCGGACTGTCGGTCCGCTGAGTGACACTGGGTCCACGACGACACAGGAGAGCGACCATGTCAGACACGCTGCGCCGCCGGCCGTCCCCGAGCGGGTACGCGACCGGACCGGTGGTGATGGCACTGGCGGCCTGTCTCGGGGTGACCCTCGGCGGTTGTTCCTCCCCACCGCCCGGAACGCCGACGGTCACGTCCTCCCCGTCCCGAACGACCCCCGCGCCGGACAACACCCCGCGCGAGACGCCCCGCACCGAGGGTGCGGGGCCCTCCTCACCCGAGTCCCGCCGTGCTCCGCGGGCTCCCGTCATGCGGGGCTTCGCCGCGGTCGACGGCGACACCATCTCCCGAGGCCCCCTCGAGGTGCGGGTCATCGGCGTCGATACGCCTGAGATCGGGCAGTGCGGGTACGGCGAGGCGAGCGCCGCCACACGGCGATTCATCCGGGACGGCGTCAGCCTGCAGAACCGCAACGGGCGCGATCAGTACGGACGATTGTTGGCCTACGTGGTCGATGCACGCGGGCGCGACCTCGGCACACTGCTCCTCCGCCGCGGGCTGGCGAACGCGCGCTACGACTCCACCGACGGCTACGACTGGCACCCGCACCAATCGCGCTACCGCCGACTGGACGGTCGGGTCCGCCATCGCTGCGGGCGGCCGACAGATGGGCTCGGCGGCCCGGAGCCGTACCGGCGCCCCGCGGGTCAACCGTTCCCGAACTGCGACGCCGCGGCCTCGGTCGGCGCCGCGCCCCTGCGTCGCGGTGACCCGGGGTGGAACCCCGAACTCGACGGTGACGGCGACGGCTCAGCCTGTGAGTGACCGCGGGGTGCGCCCCGGTGATCGCGGCGGCGAAGCGCGCGCGCATCATGGACGCCATGGGTGATCGGGGCAGGGCGGGTGTCGGCACGCTGCTGGCCGTCGGCGCTCTCGTGGGTCTGCTTCTCGCCGGGAACTGGCTCGCCACCGCCGGGCGCGGTCTGCTCGAGACGGGCCCACTGCGTGGCCTCTTCCACTCCGAGATCCTGCGCCGGGGCTTCACCGGCTGGATAGCCGGCGACACCATGCCCCCGGCAGGTGCCGATGCGCAGGGGACACGGATCCTGCCGCCCGTCGCCGCCCCGTCAGGTCCCCATGCCTTCCTCCAGAAGGACGGCGGACGCCCCGTCACCTACTCCCCATGCCGACGCCTCTCCGTCGTCGTCAACCCCGAAGGCGCCCCATTCGGGGCGGTGCGGACCGTACGCGACGCCGTGGCCCGGATCAGCACCGCGACAGGTCTCTCGCTCGAGGTCTCGGGGACCACGGACGAGAACTACCGCGAGAAACGCAAGGCCTATCAGCCCAACCGATACGGCGAGCGTTGGGCGCCCATCCTCGTGGCGTGGG
The DNA here is from genome assembly GCA_903915555.1 of uncultured Micrococcales bacterium. GTDB lineage: Bacteria > Actinomycetota > Actinomycetes > S36-B12 > CAIWTL01. The sequence continues at coordinate 3,410 of CAIWTL010000006.1, forward strand.
CGGGATCGGGCCGAGTCCCCGAGTTCGACCACGGCGCCGTCGGGTTCGGCGGAAGCGTCGCGATCGATCCTGCGGTGGGAGCCTCGTCGTACGTCACCGGCGCGGTGGTGCTCGACCGGGACTGGTTCGCCGACCCGGCCAACCAGCCGTACCTGACCGAGGTCCTCCTCCACGAGTTGGGACACGTCGTCGGGCTCGACCACGTCACCGACGACGAGCAGATCATGTGGGAGGGGGGGCTTCACGGTGCAGACCTCGGGCCGGGCGACCTCGCGGGGCTCGCGCGGCTCGGCAAAGGACCGTGCACCCCCGACCTGTGAGCGGTCGGTGGACCCCGCGGGGTCCGTCATCCACCGTCCTCGGCTCAGTCGTGGGACGCCGACCGGCCGGTGACGATCACGTAGGCCAACCACACCGCCAGGCCGAGGATGAGGACGGCGCAGACCGCGAGGAATCCGTGCATGGCATACATGCCGAGCTGACCGCCGTCCATGCGTGAAGCCTAGTGACACCCCACCACCATCGCGACCCACATCACAACCCCTCGAGTTGCCGCGGGACGCGCGACGGTCAAGGCTGAAGGCATGTCGGAACTCCAGGTCACCGTCCCCGTCGATGCGCCCGCGGGTGCGGTCTGGTCCGCGCTCACCGACTGGGACAGTCAGGGCGAGTGGATGCTCGGCACCGAGGTGCGCAGCGTCGGGCCGCAACGGCGAGGTGCCGGCGACCGTCTCGAGGCGTTCACCGGGGTCGGTCGCATCGGCTTCCTCGACACGATGGTCGTCACCGACTGGGTGGAGGGCGTCGAGGTGACGGTCGAACACACCGGCAAGATCGTCCGGGGTACCGGCACATTCCGGGTGGAGCCCGACGGTCCCGACCGCAGCGCGGTGGTGTGGATCGAGAACCTGTCCATACCCGGCGGTGCAGTCGGAGAGGCCCTCTGGCGACTCACGCGCCCCATCAGCCGCTGGGCTGTCGTCCACTCGCTGCGCCGCTTCGCCGCCCAGGTCGAAAGCGCTTCCCGCGTCCCCGCCGCCGCCTGAGAGGAACCCCGTGGCTCGCTACTCCGCCACCGTCACCGGCGATCGCCCCGCCCATGCGGTCTACGACTACCTCAAGGACTTCGCGACCATCGCCGAATGGGACCCCGGTGTCGCCTCGGCGGTCCTCGTCGACGGTGAGGCCGGTGAGGTGGGCGCCCGGTACCGCGTGGACACGGTGTTCCTCGGGCGGGTGACATCGCTGGAGTACGTCATCGTGCTCGAGGTGTCGGCGCCCGACGGTGGCCGACGGGTCGACCTGCGGGCGGAGAACGCCGACTTCATCAGCTACGACGTCATCACGGTGCGTCCCCTCGACTCGGGGTGTGAGGTGACGTACGACGCCGACCTCGCCCTGAAAGGACTGCGGCGGCCGTTCGACCCGGTGCTGCGGCTGCTCTTCCAGATCATCGGTCGGCGCGCCGAGCGAGGACTCGCGCAGGTCGTCAACTCGCCGTTGGTCATGCGGCGGGCTGCGTGAGCTGGATCGCCCGTCCCGTCGATCTCGCACTGGAGGCCACGGTCGCGGGCAGTTTCAGCCGCCTGGGCATCGAGGCCCGACGCCGACTCGAGGGCTGGCAGTCCATCCGGGACATGACCGGCAGGACTGTCGTCGTCACCGGTGCCACATCCGGTATCGGCAAGGCAGCCGCCGGCGGCTTCGCCGACGCGGGCGCCCACGTCGTACTCGTGGGGCGCGATCCGGCGCGGCTGGAGTCAGCGGCCGCGGAGGTGGGCGCGGCGGAGACCTACCTGGCCGACCTGTCGGACCTCGACGACGCCCGTGCCTTCGTCGAGGACTTCGCCGCGACCCACGACCGGTTGGACGTCCTCGTCCACAACGCGGGAGCGCTGGTCCCGGACCATCGGCTCACACCGCAGGGGTTCGAGGACACCTACGCCAGTCAGGTCCTCGCTCAGCACGTCATCACGTCGGGACTGTTGCCGCTGCTGTCCGCAGCGCGTGGCCGGGTGATCGTCGTGTCCTCGGGAGGCATGTACGCCCAACGCCTCGAACCGGAGTCCGTGGAGTTGGGACCGGACGACTTCGATGGGGTCCGCGCCTACGCCCTCGCCAAGCGGGCCCAGGTCACCCTCACCGAGGAATGGGCCCGCCGCTTCGCCGACACCGGCGTGACATTCCACTCCATGCACCCGGGGTGGGCCGACACTCCTGGCGTCCGTACCTCGCTTCCCACGTTCCACCGGATCACCGGGCCGTTCCTGCGTACTCCCGCGCAGGGCGCCGACACCATCCTGTGGCTCGGGGCGGATCCGGCGGCGGTCGCATCCAACGGTCGGTTCTGGCTGGACCGACGGCCTCGCAGCACCCAACGCCTACCCGGGACGGCGCCGGACGCGGACACAGCGCGGGCTCTCTGGGAGCAGGTCTGTGCCCAGACCGGGGTCACGCCCGGCACCTGACGCGCACCCGTCACGCCCGGTCTCGGCCCTCCTGCGGTCGGTCGCGTGGGGCGTCGTGCCCCGCGTCCGGTCCACGGCTGCGGTTCGGTGGGCGCGCGATCATCGCGACCGACCGACAGAATCACTGCCGTGGGCGAGCCTGACGGACGAGGTCTGGAGTGGGGTGGGGGTGCCCTCACGATCGCCGGCGTCCTGACGACCATCGTCGCCCCGCTGCTGGTGGA
>CAIWTL010000007.1 GCA_903915555.1 uncultured Micrococcales bacterium
GACGCCCTCACGACCCACGGCCTGCGCCCCCAGCAGGCGACCGTCGGGGGAGAACAGCACCTTCAGGTGGATGGCTGCCGCGCCCGGGTAGTAGCCGGCGTGATCGTTGGGGTGGAGGTAGACCTTGCGGAAGGGCACCCCCTGCGCCTCGAGCACCTTCTCCGAGGCCCCTGTCGTGGCGGCGGTGATGTCGAACACCCGCACGATCGCGGTGCCCAGGGCCGCGGGCCGCTGATCCCGGCGTCCGAAGAGGTGGTCGGCCGCCGCCCGCCCCTGCCGGTTCGCCAGCCCCGCGAGCGGCACGAGGCCCACTTGGTCGGTGACCGCGTTGGTGACCTCCACGGAGTCGCCGACCGCGTAGATGTGGGGATCGCTCGTCAGGCTGTGGGAGTCCACCCGGATCGCGTCGCGCACCCCCAGTTCCAGGCCGGCGCCGCGGGCGAGTTCGCTCTCGGGACGCACCCCGATCGCCAGGAGGGTGAGATCGGTCGGGACCCGGGTCCCGTCCGACAGGGTCACGTGGGTCGCGTCGATCGCCGTGGCGCTCACCCCGAGCCGGACGTCGACCCCGGCGCGGGACAGTTCCGTCTGCACGGTACGGGCCATCTCGGGATCCAGCGGGGCCAGGACCTGGTCGGCGAGATCGACCAGGGTCACATGCAGCCCTCGGTGGGCCAGTGCCTCGGCCATCTCCAGACCGATGAATCCCGCGCCCAGGATGACCGCGTGGGAAGCCCCCCGGTCCACGAGTTCGCTGATGGCGTCAACGTCGGGCACATTTCGCAGCACGTGGGTGCGTTCACGGACCTCCGGGAGATCGAGACCGGTGATGGGGGGCACGATGGGAGCGGCGCCGGTGCTCAGGACGAGAGTGTCGTAGGGCTCGGTGACCTGGTCTCCCGACGGCGTCGTCACCGTGATGGTCTTGGCGCCCGGATCGACGGATGTGACCTCATGGCCGACGCGCACGTCGAGGGCGAGAGATGCCGCCAGTGTCTCCGGGGTGTGCAGGAGGAGGTCGTCCCGCCGCTCGATCTCGCCACCCACGTAGTAGGGCAATCCGCAGTTCGCGAACGACACATAGGGATCCCGCTCGAACACGACGATCTCCGCGTCCTCGTCGAGCCTCCTCGCGCGCGCGGCGAAACTCATCCCACCGGCGACTCCACCGACGACCAGGATCCTCATGACAGCGACACCTCCGACGAAGTCACTATACCCCTGGGGGTATTCTGCCGGAACGTCAGGAACGCTCGATGCGCCGCACGGTGCGCCGCCCTGCACGTCCATCGAGAGTCATGAGATGGACGTCCTGCTGCGCGACGAGGCGCTCGATCTGCGACTCCACGGATCCATCACGCATCAGACGCTGCAGCGACCTCCCGGGGCAGCTCGTCATCGAGGTGTACTCGCGGTGCCCCCCGAGCGTGGCCGGGTCGATGTCCCACCGCTGCGAGGCCGCGGCGAACACCGCTGCGACGGCACGCAGCATGACCGGGGTCGGCCGCTGGGGTGCCCCCGCGGAGCCTTCGTAGTCGCCCTCACAGCACACCAGAAGGTGGCCGGTGGGGTCGTAGTCGGTCTGGGTATCGCCACGGAAGGACGGGTCGCGGCCTTCGTAGACATTGCCGCGACGGTCCACCAGGAAGTGGTAGTCGATGTCCGGGTGCCCCTTCTCGAGCATGTGCCAGCGCTGATGCTGGCGCACCATCCCCGGCGCCGATGCGTCCTCGGTGAGCCTGACCCCCGAGTGGTGCAGCGTGAGGCGGACCGGACGGTGGCGCCGCAGACCACGGCGAGCCGCCAGCGCTCCCCACGCCGCCCGGCCGATCACGGGAACCTCCAGCACAGGTCGCGGGGGAGCTGCCGGGACGTCGCCGGATCCCGGTGCGGGGGACGCCTGGCTGCTGCCACGACCGGCGGCCGCGAGCGCCAGGGGCCCCACAGCGGCGGCGATCATGAAGGTGCGTCGGTGCATGTTCGTCATCCCCGCCATGGTACGAGCCCCGGCCCGGATCGGGTCCCGACCGCGGGAGGGCTCACGGCGTGGCCGGCGGACGGGCGGCTTCGGACGAGCGGGCGACTCCGCGGGCCGCGCGCCCTACGCTCGGCGCATGACGCTCATCAGGGCCCCCCGCGGTGTAGTGGCCGGTGCCGAGGTCGCGGACGTGTGGATCGAGACCGACGGCGAGGTGATCACCGCCACCGGGACGGGGCAGTCCCCCCGCGAGCCCGATGTCGCACTGACGGGCCTCGTCCTCCCGGGGTTCGTCGACCAGCACTGCCATGGTGGCGGTCGCGGTGACTTCTTCGCCGCTGACGGAACCGCGGCCAGGGCGGCTGCCCGTATCCACCTCGAGCATGGGACGACCACTCTCGTGGGCAGTCTCGTGACCGCTGCACCCGACGCGCTGCTCGACCAGGTGCGGGCGCTCGTTCCTCTCGTGGCGGAGGGGGTTCTCGCCGGGATCCACCTCGAAGGGCCATGGTTGAGCGACCGCATGTGTGGCGCGCACGACCCCGCTCTGCTGCGGGATCCCGACCCGGCGGAGATCGCGGCGGTGGTCGGTGCAGGGGGAGGCGCGGTCGTCATGGCGACCATCGCGCCGGAGTTGGACGGCGCCCTGACCGCGGTCCGGCAGTTGGTCGATCTCGGTGTGGTCGCCGCCGTCGGTCACACGGACTGCTCGTACGAGCGCGCGGAGGAGGCGATCGCCGCCGGCGCGACCGTGGCCACCCATCTGTTCAACCAGATGCCGCCGATCCACAAGCGTGATGCGGGCGCGGTCGTGGCGCTTCTGGCGGA
>CAIWTL010000008.1 GCA_903915555.1 uncultured Micrococcales bacterium
AGGTCGGAACTCCCCGGCGGCCCGAGGGGCAACCCCACCCCCATGGTGCCGAACCCCAAGGTGCCGAACCCCCAGGTGCCGGAACCCCAAGGTGCCGGAACCCCAAGGTGCCGGAACCCCAAGGTGCCGAAACAGTCGCATGCGACTCCTTCCGTCACGAGCGACTGAACGAACAGTCGCGTCTGACCGAAGCAGTCGCCCCTGCAGCAGCGCTCGGCCCCGGAAGAGGTAGGCCCCGGAGGAGGCAAGACGCAGCCGGGGAGGAGGACTCAGCCGGGGAGGATGTGCAGCGGAACGCTCCACTCGAGAACGCTGCCACCGGAAGCACCGGGTGCCAGCCGGGACGCACCGCCACGCGACTCCGCCCGGGTGGCCATGTTGGCCAGACCGGAACTGCGCTCGGTGTCCCCCGGTCCGGCACCGTCGTCGCTGACCTCGATGCCGAACAGCCCGTCACGGAACCAGACCCTGACCTCCGCGGCGGATGCATCGGCGTGGCGCGCGATGTTGCTCAGTGACTCACGCACCACGGCGACCGCGTCGGGGATGATGTCGTCGGCGTCCACGGTGGTCAGCTCGCCGTCCACGTGGAGCACGGGGGCGAAGCCGAGGGCCTCCGTCATGCGGTCGGACTCGGCCTGCAACGCCTCGGTCAACTGCCACGTGCCGCTGAACCCTTCCCGAAGTTCGAAGATCGTGTCGCGGATCTGGGCGATGGTGGCATCCGTCTCGGTGATGAGTTGAGCGATCCGCTCGTGTGCCTCCGCCGGAAGGTCGTCCCGTCGGGCGAGCACCTGCAGGGACACCCCCGCGGCGAACATCCGCTGCACCACCAGGTCGTGCAGATCGCGCGCGATCCGGTCCCGGTCCCGGAAGACCAGCAACTTCTGCTCCGCCAGTCGGGCGACGTCGAGGGTCAGCGACACGGCCGCCTGGACCGCGAGGCCCTCGACGGCGGCGACCCGGTCATCGGTCACCATCGTGTCGGGGTCGGTCCACATGAGCACGAGCGTTCCGATGCTGCCGCTGTCGGTGCGCACCGGGAAGCAGTCGAGGCGCTGGGCAGTGCCCGGTTCCACGCTGAGGGGGATGTCGCGGAAGGACGCACCCCCGGTCCCGTCGAGGCAGCGCTGGACCGCCGTTGGGTCCACCGCCCGGAGGTGGCCGAGCGTCGTCGCGCACAGGACGTCGGCGTCCGGCAGACCCAGGTCGGGATCCGAGGTGTCGAACACCTCCACCTGGACCTCCCCCTCATGCGGGCTGATGACCATGGCGATGTCAGCGTGGGCCACCTCGCGAGCACTGCGCACGAGTTGCGCGAGGACGTCGCCGCCGTCCTCGTCCCGCAGGGCCATGTTGGCCATCTCCGCAGCCGCTGCCTGCCACTGCCCCCCCACCTGGGCGACCTCGAACAGCTGCGAGTTCCGGATGGCGACACCGGCAGCCGTGGCCAGTGCCACGACGCGACGTTCGTCCTCCTCATCGAAGCCACCCGGTTTGTCGGTCAGATAGAGGTTGCCGAACACGGACTCGCCCGCGCGGATCGGCACCCCGAGGAAGCTGTCCATCGGGGGGTGGCCGGGCGGGAATCCCGTGGCCGAGGGGTGGGCGGCCAGGTGGGGCAGGCGCAACGGTGTCGGGTGGCTGATGAGTTCGCCCAGCACCCCCCGACCCCGCGGGAGTTGCCCGATGTCTGCCACGACCTGCGGTTCCATCCCCTGGTGACGGAACTGGTCGAGCGCCCGACCCGACTCGGGTGGGGTATCACCGAGGACCCCCAGTGCCCCGTACCGAGCTCCGGTCAACTCGATGGCGGCGCTGAGGATGCGGTCCAGTGTGGTGGACAGTTCCAGGCCGTCGGCCACATCCACCATCGCCTGCACCAGGCGATCGTCCAGTCCCGTGGTCATCAGGCCACGCTAGGCCGCCCATTCCGCCGAGGGAACCCGAGGCCGCCCAACAGGGGACCAAGGACCCGGGCGAGCACCGCCTCGCCCAGTCACGCACCCCACCGCCCATCGCCGCCGCGTCGCCCATCGCCGCCGCGTCACGGATCGCCGCCGCGTCACGGATCGCCGCCGCGTCGGGGAACGGACCTGGGTAGGGTTCGGTGCGTGACGTGGTTGCTGACCGGCGGGGCCGGCTACATCGGTTCGCATGTGATCCGCTCGCTGCAGGCGTCGGGACGGGGTGTCGTCGTGGTCGATGACCTGTCCACCGGCCTCGCGCGCCGGGTCCCCGAGGGAGTGCCCCTCGTGCACGGTTCGGTCACCGACGCCGCACTGCTGACGCGCACGATGCAGCAGCACGACGTGACCGGCGTGGTCCACCTGGCCGCGA
>CAIWTL010000009.1 GCA_903915555.1 uncultured Micrococcales bacterium
CGCCGAACTGCGGGTACTCGCGGCCGAGGGTGTTCATGCAGTGGGGGCACGTCACGACGATCTTCTTCGCGCCGACCTCGTTGAGCACCTCGATGTTCTGCACGGCCTGCATGTAGAACAGGGGCTCGTTGCCGGCGCGGCGAGCGGCATCACCGGTGCAGGACTCCCCATCGCCGAGGACCATGAACTCCACCCCTGCGGTGTAGAGCAGCTCGGCGACGGCCTTGGTGGTCTCCTTCGCGCGGTCCTCGTAGGCGCCGGCGCAGCCGACCCAGAAGAGGTATTCGACGTCGTCGGGGATCTTCTCCTCGCCGTCGGCGCCGAAGACCCGCACGGGGAAGTCGACCTCGTCGATCCAGGCGTTACGCAGGTTGGCGTTCATGCCCCACGGGTTGCCCTTGTTCTCGAGGTTCTTGAACAGGCCGTTGAGTTCGCTGGGGAACTCGGTCTGGATCATGACCTGGTGTCGGCGCATGTCGACGAAGTGGTCGATGTGTTCGATATCGACCGGGCACTGGTTGACGCAGGCGCCACAGGTGGTGCACGACCACAGCGCGTCGGTGTCGATGACGGGTCCGTCGTGTGAGCGGTGGCCCGAAGCGTCGTAACCATCGGTCATGCGGCGCGGGTCGTCCTCGCGGGAGCCGACCAGTTCTCGCTCGGCCTCGTGCTGGACGTTCTCGGGAAGGGTGGCCAGCACAGCCTCGTCCATCTCGCCGAACTCGGGGTTCTTCCCGTCGTTGGCCTTCTGGGCGGCCAGTGTGTAGGGCGCCGTGGTGAACGCGTGGTCCCGCAGGTTCATGATCATCAACTTGGGGGACAGCGGCTTCTCGGTGTTCCAGGCGGGGCACTGCGATTGGCAGCGGCCGCACTCGGTGCACGTCGAGAAGTCGAGCAGCGCCTTCCAGGAGAAGTCCTGGATGCGTCCGACACCGTAGGTGGCGTCGTCGGAGGGGTCCTCGAGGTCGAGCCGCTCCCCGTCGGAGTACATCGGCAGCAGCGGCCCGAGGGCGTTGGGACGGCGGGAGAAGTAGACGTTCGGGGGGGCGGTGAAGATGTGCAGGTGCTTGCTGTTGAGCACCAGCAGCAAGAAGCCGAGGATGACCGCGACGTGCAACCACAGGCCGATGGTCTCGAGCCAGGCGTTGGCCGTCGGACCCAGCGGGGCGAGCACGTTGGCGACCGCCTGTGACACGAAACCGCCGCTCAGTCCCGCTGCCTCGGCGTCGCCCGCGTACTCCTCGATGTTGATCTTGGCACCGCGGTACAGGGCGAGGGTCGCGATGACCAGGAGGATCATGCCGAGGACGAGCCACGCGCCCGAGGTGTGCGAGCCGTAGAAGCGGGACCACCGGCCCTTCTCCTTGGGCTGGTTCGCCAGGCGGATGATCAGGAAGATGATGATGCCGATCAGCACCAGCAGGATGAAGAGGTCCTGCGAGAAGCGGATGATCGGCCACGTACCGATCCACGGGAACGCGAAGCCGTGGATGAACAACTCCACGAATGCCTCGACGACCGTGAGACCCAGGATGAGGAAGCCGAGGAACACGAACACGTGTGCGATGCCGGGGATGCTCCACTTGAGCAACTTCTTCTGCCCGAGCACCTCGACGGCCTCGGCCTCCAGGCGGGCGGGCACCTCGCTGGTGCGATCCACGGCCGGCTGACCCGAGCGGATGAGCTTGACCAGGAAGCCCGCCCGCTTCAGGGCGAAGAACGCCGCGACGAGGATGATGACGATGCCGACGCCGGCGCGGATCGCGATCGACGGTTCCATGGCTCCTCCAGGATTTGGGTCATGCCCGGCGTCGCCGTCCCGGAAGGGGCCCCCGGCGACTCCGATACCTGTCCAGATATTACCCGCGGGTAACCCCACCCGCGTAATCGGCGCGGGTGTGACCTCGCGCACCCCGATCGGGTGACGACTTCGATGATCGGCAGGACACCCCCCGTGACGCTCCGGTAGGACAAGGGAGTTCGAGTCAGGTGCGAAAGGTCACGGCATGTCCACCATTTCCAAGACCCGGTGGGGGGTCGCCGTCGGCGTCCCCGCCGCGATGGTCCTGTCCGTGATGGCATTCGTCCCCGCCGGGACGGCGGGTGCGGCGCCGGCAGCCGCCGGCAAGACGCAGAACAGCGCGGGAACCGACACCATCGTGGGCCTCGGCGACTCCTACATGTCGGGCGAGGGTGCGCTGATCACCAATCACAACTTCCCGGGCAATGACCCGGGATGCACCAGTTCGGATTATCAGACGGCGGCGGGATCAGTCGGTAATGCCGTCGGGTGCGGCGTGATCGCCAGCTACATGTACGACGCCAAGAAGGTGAACGGTGCCTACGTCATCACACCGTCCACCGACACAGGCAACGGTGCCCGAACCTTCCGGTCCATTTTCGGGGATGCGAACGGGTGGCCTGACTCCACCCCGGCCAGCAACCCGCAAGGGGTGGAGTCGACCCCCTATTGCGACCGCAGCTTCTCCGCGGAGCCCATCATCGGTAACGGTTGGGTGACCAAGAACTTGGCCTGTTCCGGCGCCACCCAGCCAAACCAGGTCAAGACCGACAAGGCGTACGAGGGCATCTTCTCCAAGCCCGCGTTCAACTACGCCAAGCCAGGAATCACGTTCAAGACGATGTCAGTGGACGCGCCCTTTCCCCAGGGCTTCGGTACCGTTCCGGGCCAAGCCCAGTCACTCCAGGACTTCGCGACCTCCAACAAGGACATCGAGGTCGTGGCCCTGTCGATCGGGGGCAATGACTTCGGATTCGGCGAGATCGGCAAGACCTGCATCACCGACGGCACCACGGGCGGCAGGTGCGAGACCGAACAGAAGACTCAGGATCTGGTGAAGGCGGGCATCCCCAAGGCTCGAGATGCCGTCCGCACCTCCATCGAGAACATCGTCCAGGCCATGCGTACCGCGGGGTACGAGGACGGTTCGTGGAAGCTGGTGTATCAGAATCCGCCGCTCCCCGTCGCCAAGGGAGCTGACACGAAGTGGGACTGGAGCGCCGGAGGCGGGACCCGCGGTTCCGTAGGGGGTTGCGGGCTGGCGGACAGCACCCTCGACTGGGTGGTGACCGACCTTTATCCGCAACTCACCCAGGCTATGCAGCGGGGTCTCCTGCAGGCCCGCGACACCCTCGGTGACACGCAGGTCGTGCAGATCGACACGACCAAGACGTTCGAGGGGCACCGGCTCTGCGAGAAGGGGACGATCGGCGCCACGAATTACCAAGCCAAGCAGGCGAGTCGCACTCCTCCCTGGCAGGACGACAACGGCAAGGGAACGGAGTGGATCACGTACGTGTCCCGTACCGCTGCCCTCTTCGGGAACGTCTACCAAGCGGCCATGCCACTGCATCCGAACTACTGGGGCCAGCGCGCCCTGGCTGCATGCATGGCGAAGGCCATCGAGGTCACGGGCAGCGCCTCAGCCGGTTGCGTCCAGGATGACGGCGAGGCACTGAATGCCCAAGGGCAGCCCGAGATGAATCTGATCGGCATCACCCCGCTGTGGATCAATGTGACCGGCACACCGGTGATCGAAGGAGTGCCCAACGTCGGGCAGACCCTGACGGCCGACAATGACGGCATCTTCTCCCCGGATGCTGACTACACCTTCTCCTACCAGTGGCTCGGCGATGGGGTGGAGATCGCAGGAGCCACCGACAAGCAGTACACGGTCGCGGCTTCCGATCTCGGCAAGGATCTCCAGGTGAGAGTCAGGGGATCCGTGGGTGAGCTGAGCGCCGACGCGGTGTCGGATCCGGTATCCGTCAGCGACATCATCGTCGTGGATGCCCCGGTCATCAGTGGGCCTACGCAGGTGGGAGCGACGCTGACGATCAGCTCCGGGACCTACAACATCACTCCGGACTCGATCGCCTACCAGTGGCTCGTGGACGGTGAGGAGATCGACGGCGCCACCACCTCGACGTTTGCGATCCGCCCAGCGGACCTCGGGAGGTCCATCAGCGCCAGGGTCCTGGTCACGAAGGCAAGTTTCCAGGACTTGCAGCTGAATGCGTCCGAGGTCGGCCCGGTCACCCAAGGCACGCTGACAGTGACCGGAAAGCCCACGATCAGCGGCGAGCTCGTGGTCGGCAAGGCGTTGACTGCAGGTATCGCGGGTGTGACCTTCTCCCAGCCGACTGACCGAGTGGCCTACCGGTGGTACCGCAACGGAGACCTCGTCGAGGGGGTGGAGACGCCCACCTATGAGCTGAGTGGCGATGATCTCGGCCAGCGGATCTCCGTGGCAATCGTCGGCTACAAGGAGGGCTACGGCAGTGCTGCTTCCGACAGGGCCGAGGACACGGGTGCCATCAGTCGCGGGGTGATCACCCAGGTCGGGAAGCCGCGCATACAGTACGGGTCCTCCAACGGAGTCACCCCGCTCAAGGTCAAGAACAAGAAGGTCCGCTACGGGCTGCCCCTCGAAGCCGACATCTGGGATGTCTTCAGCGAGTGGCCGGCCCCTGCAGAGGTCACCTGGTTCCGGAAGAAGAATGGCAAGGTCGCCAAGATTAAGTCGGCAGAGGACGACTACGGCTGGTCGCCACGACTCCGGGATATCGGAAGCAAGGTGCGGGTCAGTATCCAGACTGCCAATGAGGGCTTTGTGGAGGCGTCGGCCACGACAGCCTGGTACAAGGTCATCAAGGGCAAACATGTCCCCGTGAAGGCCCCCAGGATCGCGATCGTGACCAAGGCGCAGGCGACCCGGGCCAAGGTGGGAGTCCCGCTGGTCAGTTCACGGGCGGTCTTCCTCCCGCCGACCAGGGATGTGCAGTACCAGTGGATGCGCGGCTCCTCGACGATCAAGGGAGCCGACGCCCGCCGCTACGTTCCCAGCGCGAAGGACGTGGGCAAGGAGTTGCGGGTGAAGGCCTACGTGCCGGCGTCCAGGGGCTTCGAGTATTCGCAGGTGCTCTCGAAACCCACCAAGCCGGTCAAGGCCGTGAAGGGTCTCGGCTGATCCGACGCACGAAGGGCGGGTTCGGCTCCAGCCGACCCGCTCTTCGGGTGTCAGGCAGGGGGCTCGACGGGTTGCACGCTTCCGCCGGTGACCGCGACCAACTGGTCGAACGTCAGCGGCAGGACCGTGTGGGCGTGGCCGGCGGCGGCCCAGACCTCGTCGTACTCAGCCAGGACCGGGTCGATGTAGGTGGGGATCGGCGTCGGGTGCCCTACCGGCGCCACGCCCCCGATCACCTGACCGGTGGCCTGCTTCACGACCTCGGCGGAGGCGCGCTTCAGCGTGCCGCCGAGTTGGCCGCCCAACCAGGTGGTGTCGACCCGGTGTCGACCGGAGGTGAGGACGAGGACTGGTTCGTCGTCCAGTGTGAACACCAGCGAGTTGGCGATCGCGCCCACCTCGATGCCGAGGGCGTCGGCGGCGAGTTGAG
>CAIWTL010000010.1 GCA_903915555.1 uncultured Micrococcales bacterium
AGTCCACCCTGAGCAAGGCATGGAGACGGGTCCTCGGGACCATGGCCGGGGCGCTGCTCGGAGCGCTGGTGATCGCCGTCACCGACAACCCCGTCGTCATCGGTGTCCTCGTCGTGCTGGCACTGACCGGCACGCTCGCCTTCCTGCTGAGCGGCCCGTACGCCCTCTACAGCACGTTCCTCACGCTGGTGATCGTGCTGTCGGCCGCGCCGGGCGATGCCGTCGTCCGGACCGGTCTCGAGCGGGCGTTCTTCACGGTGCTCGGTGCGATCCTCGCTGTCGGCGGCATGGCCGTAGCGGAGTGGCTGCGTCGCCGCCCCACCGTGCAGCACCTCACCAAGCCATCGGCGCACAGCGCCTGACCCACCCACGAACTCAGGACGACAGTTCCGGCACTCTCCTTCTGTTCGTGCTCCGCGCCAGGTCCCTCGTGATCAGCGGTAGAGTCCGGCCCGCTTCATCTCCTTGATGATCGAGTCACCCACGGGGTCGCCGACCCGGACGAACGCGGCTGGCGTCCCGATGGGAGCGTCGACGGTGCGGGACCCCGAGTACACCTTCCCGGTGAGGATGTGCCGCCATCTTCCCGGCGGGAACACCACATCGACCGTGGCTGCGTCCTCACTGATGACCGGTGCTGCGAACAGGTGGTCGCCCAGGAAGAAGTGGACGTCCTGCTTCGCGACCGCCGTCCCCGGGTACACCAGCCAGGCATGTCGCATCGCCGGGATACCCTTCGCCACCGCCTCGTCGATCACACCCTTGCGGTACTTGTACAGCGCCGCGTAGATGCGGGATGACTTCGCGAACTGCTGACGTGTCGTCTCCGTGCTGTAGATCTGCTGGTTCAGCCTGGGTTTGTTCGTCTCGTGCGACCGCATCACCGGGCCGAATGCCTGCATCTCACCCCATCGGGCGTTGAGGTTCGGCGGTCGGATGAAGTTCTCCACGACCGCGTCGACGCTGGTGTAGCCGCCGATGTCGCTGTGCCACAGCGGCGCCCCGGAGACGCCGCCGGCGAGCATCCCCTTGATGGCACTCTCCAGCCCGTCCTCGACGGCGTAGTTGACCATCTGGTCCCCTGCCCAGAACAAGGGCACGTCCTTGGCCGAGCCGCTGTACCCGGCGCGGAAGAACGACACGCAGTCCGGCACCCCGCCCCGCTGACAGCCCTCCCGAACGGTCTTGGCCCACAGTCGCGGGTAGCGGTTGTGTTGGTCGAGGGCTGTGCCGGTGTGCACGACGCTGTCCATCGGCAGGTACTCGCCGAAGTCGGCCATGAACCCGCTGGCACCCTTGCCGAGAACCTCGTCGGCGATGATGTCGGCGTACCAGTCGCGTGCCTTCGGGTTGGTGAGGTCGACCATCGCCGTGGGGAATCCGATGGTCTCCACGACGTAGGTCTTCCCACGCTGGTTCTTCACGAGGTAGCCCTTGCGTTCGCCGATCTTCCACCAGTTCTTGACCGGCTGACCGTTGACCTCGTCGACGTCGATGACGAACGGATTGATGTAGGTCATGACCCGGATCCCGTCCTTGCGGAAGTCCTTGACCATCTTCGACCAGCCCGGGTAGGTGGTCCGGTTGAGCTGCCAGGTCCACCACAGCTGCTCCCCGAACCTGGTGACCCGCTTACCCACCCAGTCCTGCAGCCAGACCCCGGAGATCTCGGTCCCGGCGGCCTGCATCTCGGACACCACTTTCCGCACGAACGCGGTGCCACCCTGCAGCCCGAGGACGGCACCCTGTTGGATCCAGTCGGCCAACTCGGGCCGCTGCCAGCCCGCACCCCGCGCTGCCATCAACTGCTTCGGGCTGCCCGCGCTCTGGATCCGGGCCGTCATCCCCGGCTGGAAGGACTCGAGGCGAATCGTCGCCGGGTCCCGCATGTCGGCGAGGGCGAAGGCCCCGTTGGGAAGGGTGTCGGTCAACTCGAACGATCGCTTCTGGCCGGTGACGTAGCTGGGCCACGGCGCATAGGTGGTGTTGAGGTTGCCGGCCCCCCACGTCGCCAGGTCGACCAGTGGGGCGGCCGGCAGTTGGCCCCGCGTCACGCCCTGCTCCTGGACGAGGATCGGCAGGACCTCACCGGAGAGGTCGAAGGGGCGGTACTGCTCGCCGAATCCGTGGACCGGTGTGTTGCGTCCTCGGTGCGCGGTCAGCATGACGCTGTCGATGGCGTCCGTCTTCGGCGTGGAGACGGTCAGGTCCACAGCCGAGAACCGCCGTGACCTCTCGACCTCCCGCAGCACCATCGTGTATCGCGCGGTCTCCCCTCCGCCGCGCACCCGCCCGCTGATCGTGACCCTGTCTCCGCTCCGTTTCGCGGAGGTGATCGACTGACCGGTCAGCCGTGCTGTGCGGTGGATGGAGGGGAAGAAGGCACCTGCCTCCGAACGCCATACCCAGTCGGTGGTGTTGCGGCTCGCCGAGACGAAGGCCTTG
>CAIWTL010000011.1 GCA_903915555.1 uncultured Micrococcales bacterium
GGCCTTCCCGGTGGCTGTAATAGTGCAGGAGGAGCGAGTGATCGGTGACCTCGTCGGTCTCGAAGCGGGGCGGCTGGTAGCCGGGGAAGACCAGTCCGACCCGCACGTGGAGGTCGTTCAGGTTGCCGATGAACGTGACCATGTCGGCGCCGGCGGCGTCCAGGAGTGTCTGGTAGTGCCGGGGTGCGAAGTCGGCGACCCAGTAGCGGCCGAAATGCTCCAGGAGTGCGGCCGGCTCCTCCTTGAGGACCTCGGAGGCAGCACCGACGAGGCCGTACGACACGTCATCCGGATAGGGCTGGTTGCTGACGTAGACGACACCGCGCTGATCGGCCCGGTCGAGGATGTCGTTCCAGGTGTCCGGGCCGTGCTCGTCCTTGACCATCTGCTCGAGGCCCAACTGGACCATGCCGTACATCCGGTGCCTCCGTGTCGCGGAAGGCCATTGTGCCTCACATGCGTCCGCCGTGTGACGCGTCAGGACGTCACACGGCTGGCGCAGCGGGACAGTACGGGATCACCAGGATCAGTAGCGGTAGTGGTCGGGCTTGTACGGGCCTGCCACGTCGACGCCGAGGTACTCAGCCTGGTCCTTCGACAACTCCGTGAGTCGGGCACCGAGCGCGTCGAGGTGCAGCCGGGCGACCAACTCGTCCAGGTTCTTGGGCAGCACGTAGACCCCGACCGGGTAATCATCCCGCTTGGTGAACAGTTCGATCTGCGCCAGCACCTGGTTGGTGAAGGAGTTGGACATCACGAACGAGGGATGACCCGTGGCGTTGCCGAGGTTCAGCAGTCGGCCTTCACTGAGCATGATGATGGTGTGACCGTCGGCGAACCGCCACTCGTCCACCTGGGGCTTGATCTGGGTCTTGGTGGCGACATCCGTGAGACCGGCGACGTCGATCTCGTTGTCGAAGTGCCCGATGTTGCCGACGACGGCCTGGTGCTTCATCGCCGCCATGTGGTCAGCGGTGATGACGTCCTTGCATCCGGTGGCCGTGATGAAGATGTCGGCGATGCCGACGACGTCCTCGAGGGTGGCGACCTGGTAGCCGTCCATGGCTGCCTGCAAGGCACAGATGGGGTCGATCTCGGTCACGATGACCCGTGCCCCCTGCCCGCGCAGGGAGTCGGCGCAGCCCTTGCCGACGTCACCGTAGCCGGCGACGACGGCGGTCTTCCCGCCGATGAGGACGTCGGTGGCGCGGTTGATGCCGTCCACCAACGAATGGCGACACCCGTACTTGTTGTCGAACTTGCTCTTGGTGACCGAGTCGTTGACGTTGATCGCCGGGAACAGCAGCGACTCCTCGGCCAGCATCTCGTAGAGCCGGTGGACCCCGGTCGTGGTCTCCTCCGTGACACCGATCACGGCGTCCGCGGTGCGCTGCCAGCGCGCGGGATCCTCCTCGAGTGTGCGGCGCAGCAGCTCCAGGACGACCCGGTACTCCTCGTTGTCGTTCTCGGTGGCCTGCGGCACCGCACCGGCCTTCTCGAACTCGACGCCCTTGTGGATGAGGAGGGTGGCGTCGCCGCCGTCGTCGAGAAGCATGTTGAAGCCCTCGGGTCCCCAGTCCAGCGCCCGCTCCGTGCACCACCAGTACTCGTCGAGGGTCTCCCCCTTCCAGGCGAAGACGGGGACACCCTGCGGGTCGTCGGGTGTGCCGTCGGGCCCCACGACGACAGCCGCCGCCGCGTGGTCCTGGGTGGAGTAGATGTTGCACGAGGCCCATCGGACCTCGGCCCCCAGGGCCGTGAGGGTCTCGATGAGGACGGCTGTCTGGACGGTCATGTGCAGGGAGCCGGTGATGCGGGCGCCCTTGAGCGGCTGCTTCGATCCGTACTGCTCGCGCATGGCCATCAGCCCGGGCATCTCGTGCTCGGCAAGGGTGATCTCTCGGCGCCCGAAGTCCGCTTCGGACAGATCGGCGACCTTGAACTCGGTGACAGTCATCGTTCTCCTCGTGACATCGAACGGGGTGAGCGAACGGCACGAGGCTTCGTTGGTCCGCCCCGGTATTGTGCCATGCACCCGACACCCCCGCACGAACGCGGGCTGACGGCAGGAGATGTGGTCGACCGACCGCAGGTCGGAGGGTCAGCCGGCCCCGGGGTGGTAGACGTCCGGCTCGAGGTAGACGGTGACCTTCTTCCCGGTGATGGCGTCACGGATCCGACCCTCGGCCCCGTCGATGACGGCGGCGATCTGGGCGCCGGTGTCGGCGGAGGAGATCCCGATCTTGGCCGCGCACAGGATCTCGTCGGGCCCGAGGTGCAGCGACTTCATGTGGATGACTCGTTCGACCCCCGGCGTCGTCTCGATGGCCGTCCGCATCGCCTCGTCCTCCTCGGGCAACGCGGACTCGCCGGTGAGCATCGACACCATCTCCATGGCCAGGAAGATGGCGATGACGATCAGGAGTGTCCCCACTGCGGCGGCGCCCATGCCGTCGAAGGCTCCGTTGCCGGTGACGACGGCCAGGGTGATCCCGATCAGCGCGAAGATCAGGCCCACCAGGGCGCCGGTGTCCTCCAGCAGGATGACGGGGAGCTCCGGATTCCTCGTGTCCCTGACGAAACGGGGCAGGCTCCGGGAGCCCCGGGCCGCGTTGGCCTCCTTCACTGCTGTCCGCAACGAGAAACTCTCCAGGACGATCGCGATGATCAGGACCACGAACGCGATGGTGGGGTCCGACAGTTCCTCGGGGTGCTGGATCTTGTGGATCCCCTCGTAGAGGGAGAACAGCCCTCCGACGAGGAACAGCACGATGGCGACGATGAAGCCGTAGATGTAGCGCTGGCGACCGTAGCCGAACTGATGGGTCGACGTGCTGGCCCGCTGACTGCGCTTGTTTCCGAAGAGCAGCAGCACCTGGTTACCGGAGTCGGCCAGCGAATGGATCGCCTCGGCGAGCATCGACGACGACTGGGTGAGGAGGAAGGCGACGAACTTGGCGACGGCGATGCCGAGGTTGGCGATCAGCGCGGCGATGACCGCCTTGATGCCACCCTCAGTGCTCATTCGTCCTCCTACCCGGGGTCCACGACAGCATCCCCGCCCCCATCGTTGCTCGCTGACACATGGTCAGCGCCGGGCCTCGTCGATGAGCATGACGGGCAGCCCGTCCCGGACGGGGAAGGCAGCCCCGCACTCGGTGCACACCAACTCACCGTCACCCGGCTCCAGGACGGCGTGATGCGGCAGGGGGCACCGCAGGAGTTCCACCAGCAGCGGATCCAGTCCCAGATCGTTCACGACGCCTCCTCGATGACGGCGATCACTTCGTCGCGCAGCGCCGCCAGCGTTTCGGGGTCCGCAGCCTCGGCGTTGAGCCGGAGCAGGGGCTCCGTGTTGGACGGCCTCACATTGAACCACCAGTCGGGGGTGGAGACCGTGACTCCGTCCAGATCGTCGACGTCGCCCCGGTCACCGAACGTTCTTCTCACCCGGTCGAGGGCGGCCTCGACGTCGGAGACGGTGGTGTTGATCTCGCCGGTGGACACGTACCGCTCGTAGGCGTCGAGCAACCCCGACAGAGTGGTTCCCTCCGGGGTGGAGCCGAGGACGGCGAGGACGTTCAGGGCGGCGAGCATGCCGGAGTCCGCCCGCCAGAAGTCACGGAAGTAGAAGTGTCCCGAGTGCTCACCCCCGAATGCCGCTCCGGTGGCAGCCATGCGCTCCTTGATGAAGGAGTGACCCACGCGGGTGCGCTCGGGTACGCCCCCGGCATCCGTCACGAGCTCGGGGACCGCCCGGCTGGTGATCAGGTTGTGGATGATCGTCGCCCCGGGCTCCCGCGCCAGGACCTGCTCGGCGATCAGTGAGGTGATGACGGACGGGCTGACGATCGCGCCGCGGTCGTCGACCACGAAACACCGATCTGCGTCGCCGTCGAACGCCAGCCCCAGATCGGCGTCCAGTTGCCGCACCTTCGCCTGAAGATCGACCAGATTCTCCGGTTCGATGGGGTTGGCCTCGTGGTTGGGGAAGGTTCCGTCGAGATCGAAGTACAGGGGGATGACGGTGATGGGCAGTTCGGGAAGACCGGCGGCGGTCCCCAGCACTGCCGGCACGGTGTATCCACCCATGCCGTTGCCCGCGTCGACGACCACTTTGAGTGGCCGGATTCCCGAGATGTCCACGAGGCTGCGCAGGAAGGTGGCGTAGTCGGCCAGCATGTCGCGGTGGCGCACCGTGCCGGGTTCGACGACCCGGTCGGGCACCGGCCCTTGGGACACCATGTCCCGGATAAGCGCCAGGCCGCTGTCCTCCCCGACCGGCGTCGCTCCGGGCCCGCAGAGCTTGATGCCGTTGTATTCGGCCGGGTTGTGACTCGCTGTGAACATCGCACCCGGCAGGCCCAGGCGACCCGAGGCGAAGTACAACCCGTCGGTCGAACACATCCCGATGTCGATGACATCGCACCCCTGACCGTTGACGCCGTCGCAGAACGCGGCGACGAGGTCCGGTCCCGTGGGCCGCATGTCATGCCCGACGACGACCGCGCCAGGTCCACCGTCCTCATGACCTGCCTTGATCACCTGTACGAAGGCGGCACCGATGTCACGCGCGAGATCGGAGTCCCACTGGTCGGGCACGACTCCCCGAACGTCGTAGGCCTTGATGATCGAGCTCAGATCACGCACGAGAGAGGAGCCTAGCGGTTCGGGTCAGGAGTCGGCGTCGCGCAGAACCCTCAGGTGTCCCCGGCGGGTCACCTCGAGTGTCCCGCGGGGGGTCTCCGGTTCCGGACGGGGCTCCTGCTCGCGGACCCGGCCCGCCTCACGGACGGCCTCCGCCAACGCCTCGAGATCATCACTGCTCGGCCGCAGTGCCTCCGGGTCGGGCTGCAGCCGCACGACCTCCCAGCCACGCGGCGCCGTCAGCCGTTCGCTGTGGGCCTGGCACAGGTCGTAGCAGTGGGGCTCGGCGTATGTCGCCAACGGTCCGAGCACAGCGGTGCAGTCGGCGTAGACGTAGGTGAGCGTGGCAACGGCGGGGCGCGTGCACGAGGGTTTGCTGCAGCGCCGAGGCATGCCAGAAAGATACCCCGCCACGGGTGCGCACCCCGCCCGACACGCGGCCGGGCTCAGTCGTCGTAGTCGGGGATGGCCCGGGGGGCGGGCAGCCACACCTGCAGAGGATCCACGGCGTAGCCGGTGAGTGACCGGCCGTCGTCCAGTTGGACGTGCCCGGCGTGTAACTGGCCGGGGCCCGAGACGCGCCGCACGATGACGCTGTAGGTGGCGACGCCGCGGGGAGCGCGCACCGGAACCGCCACGGTGCTGCCCTCGGCGACAGCCACGGTTCGCCGGGGGACCGGCTGCGCACCGGACTGGACCCCGGGCAGCAGGGCCAACTCGGCGTCGAGGGCGCCGCCGACAGCGGTCACGAGGATGGTGGTGTCGAGATCCGCCGACAGGCCCGTCACGCCGGCCCGACCTGCGAGGCGCGGCGCGGCGGCGAAGAACGCGAAGTCCTCCCCCGGGTCGATCGCGTTGGCAGTCTCGGCGCGGGTCAACCGGGTCTGCGCAGCCCGACGCTGGGCGTCACCCTTCGCCTCCTCGACGGCGCGTTCGGCGGCCGCCACGGCGGATTCACGTCGGGCCTTGACCGACTCGTCGACGGCGGTGGTGGCCACGAGGCCCGCGATGACATCGACGTCGCCCGAGACGCGCACGGCCGACACGCGGCCGGCCAACTCGTCGGTCAGATCGAGAACGCTCAGAGAGCCCTTCTTGAGCTGCACCGGCTCGCCGGCCAGTAGCGGCAGCGGGCCGTTCTCCGTCAACGCGGTCAGCCGGACGGAACCGTCGCCGTGGGGGGCCAGAAGATGCAGCGACCTTTCCCCTCCCCCAGCCGGGACCCCGGCGAGAACGACGGAACGGGCGGGCGGAGCGGCACCGACACCGATGTCCGCCCCCATGGGGGTCAGACCGTTCATCCTTTCGTCCCGCAGCGCGGCCGCCACGAGTCCGGTCCTCGTGCGGACTCGCACGGCCACGGCGTCGAGCCGTGGCACGAGACTGTCGACCCGGACGCGGACGGTTCCGGAGGCGGGAACGGTGACGCCGTCGTCCCCTGTCGTCTCGACCGGCCCCCCCTTGCCGTACGCCGTCAGATCCACGAGGGAGTCGCTCTCGGTCGGGTTCATGAGCACGATCACCGACCGCTGGCCGGCCTCGGCTCCGGCGCCCCACAGCCACGCCTCCGTCCCGGCGGCGACACAGGGCGCGGACTCCAGGCCCTTCCCCTCCCCGCGCGGATCGGTGACGACCTGCGCGGCGAGCAGTCCGGGCGCCAGGCCGCCGTCGGCACTCACCCGAGGTGTGCTGCCAGGTGACGGGTCGGTCGCCACGGCGGTGGCCCCGGGCTTGGTCACAGCCGATAGTTCGTCCCGGTCGTCGGCGATGGTGATGCGCCCCGGGACGTTCTGCCCCCGGGTCCCCGGCACCGCGACCGCCGCGACAGCCGATGCGTCGTCGGGGGTCACCTGCCCGGGACATGAGCGCAGCGCCGTGCGGAGGAACTCGCGAGTGGACGCATCGGCCGATGCGGACCGGACGGGTGTCTCGACCAGTGAGCCCGCGAACACCACTCCGCCACACAGGCCCACCACGACCCCTGCCGCCGCCACCGACCGCCACGTCATCGGGTCTCCTCCCGTCGGGAGGGCCACATGGCCACCACCACGAGGATGAGCGCGGCGACCAGGGGCACGGCGAGGCCGATCATCCGGGCAACGGCGGACACCCCGACCGTCACGTCGCCCGAGGCGCCGGGCGGGACGGCGAAGACCTGCGGCGTCCCGGCAACGGCGGTGAGCTCCACACCGGTGAGGTCCGCCTGCCACACCTCGGAGGGAGACTCGGCGACCCGCACGGCCGTCGTTCCTCCCGGCAGCGGCGCTGCCGCGGTGACGGCCGGCCCGACGACGTCGGCAGCCAACGGCACGAGGCCGTCCGGCGTGACGGCGGCGACGCGGGGGACGGGGCGCGTCACCTCCCACAGGCCCTGTCCGTCGATCGTCGACACCCGGCGAAGCCCCGGGACGGCATCGAGTTGCCGCGCCAGTTCCCGGTCGGTGTCCATCCCGACCGTCACATAGCGCACGGCCCATCCGGCGACTTCCTCGAGCCCGTCACCCGATCCTGCCGCCATCCGGGACACAGCGCTGCCGAAGTCCGCCAGACCGTCCACCGGCGGCGCCATATCCGCATCACCGAGCCGTGGCCCGACCCCGGAGAGGATCTCGTATTCGATGGTGCCGTCGGGGCGCTGCGAGAGGTCGAGCGAGCGGGGCGCCTCCGGCCCGATGGAGGCCACCGTCACGAAGGGGCTGATCACGACGGGCTCGCTCCGGCGCAGCAGCGACTCACCCTCCGCCAGCCACCACCCCCCGACCAGCAGAGGGGTGAGGGCAGCCGCCGCGAGACCGACGCGGAACGCCGTGCGCCGCAGACCGGAGAGCGCCGCGGCGACGGCGAGGACCATTCCCAGACCCATCAGCAGCGTCCCGGCCCCCGGCCACGCGGCGACGGGTGTCTCGGACCACACCACCGACACCTCGGCGACGTTCTGCAGGACCGCGAGGGCCAGTCCGGTGAGCACGAGGGCCCACGCACCGGTCGCGATGGCGCGGGTGCGGCTCGGCACGAGGGCCAGCAGGGCGAGAAGCACCAGGCCGACGGCGAGCCACGAGGGAGGGGCAGCGGGCCCTCCCGGGGAGAGCACGGCCACCTGCCAGGCGGGGACCTGGTCGGCGGCCAGGCGCCCCGGGTGGGCACCGATGTCGAGCAGGACCGAGCCGGGGTGGCCGACGAAGGCCCCCGACCACGGCATCAGCAGGGCCGCTGCGGCCAGGGCGACGAGGACGAGACGGCCGGCGTCGGCCAACCGCCCGGCCACCAGTGAGAAGAGCAGCGCAGCCACGAGCAGCGCGGACGCCGAGGCGGGGGAGAACGCGGCCAGGGCGGCGGACAGGAAGGCGGCGGCGGCCCACGTGCGCGCAGTCGCGGTGGGTAGCGGTCCCGGGGCACGGGCGCAGCGGGCCAGGACGCGGACGGTCGGCGGCAGGAGCACGGCGGCCACGGCGATGCCGAGCCGACCGGTGTCGACGGCGGCGAGGGTCGCGGGCAGCAGCGCGTAAGCCACGCCTGCGACGACGGCCACCGGTCTGCGCACGAGACCCCGCAGCGCGACCATGAGGCTCACGGCCGCCAGAACGGGCGCGGCGAGGACGAGGATCTGGACGGCAGTGGTCGCCGAGCCGAGTGTCACCGCGGACGCGGCCCCCACGAGGACGAGGTAGGGAGGGGCGGCGACCGCCGAACCGAGGCCGACCTCGTGCCAGGGGGACGCGAAACCGGCGAGGAGGTCCGACATCCCGTCGGGTGCCGGCTGGAGCGCGGCACCGGCGATCCGGCCGTCCCCGAACCACAGGCCCCATCCCGCCAGCAGGCACAGCACACCGAGGCCGACGACGACTCCCGCCACGGCCCGCAGGAATCGGTTCCAGCGCCGTGAGGCATGGCCGGCTCCTGCCGCCTTGGGCGCCACGACCTGTTCGGACAGGTGCACCGTCCGCTGGCCCAGGGTGGGGCGGAGATGGCGCAGCCGGCGCTCGGGTA
>CAIWTL010000012.1 GCA_903915555.1 uncultured Micrococcales bacterium
CGAAACACTCCGTCTGCGGGACGGACTCGGCGTCCATCAGGCCCAACTCGTAGACGTGGGAGATCAGCGGCGCCATGCCGTGGTAGCGCAGGCCACCGGCGTGGATGGGGTCCGGAACGAAGTCGTGGCCCAGCGTGTGCATCTTCATCAGCGGCGTCATCCCCGCGGTGTCGCCGAAGTCGTAGGCGTAGGTGCCACGCGTCAACGACGGGCATGATGCGGGTTCGGCGGCGAGGATCCGGGGACTGATGTTCCCGGCGAGCTTCTCGCGCAGGAAGGGGAAAGACAGACCCGCGAAATTCGACCCACCTCCGGTGCAGCCCACGATCAGGGTGGGGGTGTCACCGGCCTGCTCCAACTGGAGGATGGCCTCCTCCCCGATGACGGTCTGGTGCAGCAACACATGGTTGAGGACCGATCCGAGGGCATAGCGGACGTCGGGATTCTGTGCCGCGACCTCGACGGCCTCGGAGATGGCGATCCCCAGCGAACCCGATTGGTTGGCGGGGTTGGCGCCCAGCATGCGACCGACCTCGGTGAGATCGCTCGGAGAGCGGTGCACCTCACCGCCGAAGGCCTCGATCATGAGCCTGCGGTAGGGCTTGGCATCGTACGAGGCGCCGACCTGCCACACCTCGCACTCCATGTCGTAGAGCGCCGTGGCGAAGGCCAGGGCGGTGCCCCATTGTCCGGCGCCGGTCTCGGTCGTGAGCTTCTTCACGCCCTCGGCCTTGTTGTAGTAGGCCTGCGGCACCGCGGTGTTCGGCTTGTGGGAGCCGGCCGGGGACACACCCTCGTACTTGTAGTAGATGCGCGCAGGGGTCCCGAGTGCCTGCTCCAGGCGGTGCGCCCGGAACAGCGGAGTGGGTCGCCACTGCCGGTAGACGTCGAGGACGCCGCCGGGGATGTCGATGTACCGCTCGGCACTGACCTCCTGCTCGATGAGCGCCATGGGGAACAGCGGCGCGAGATCCTCGGGCCCGACCGGCTCCATCGTGCCCGGGTGCAACGGCGGCGGCGGGGGGGCGGGCAGGTCGGGGATGATGTTGTACCAGGCCGTGGGCATCTGGTCCTCATCCAGCGTGTACTTGTGCCGGCGCACCTCGTCGTCCATGACCACCTCGATCAACTCGCGGGAACTTGGGGGAAACCTACCCCGCCGGTCTCCCGGCGGCAGCGGGGGGTCAGTTCTTGCTCGGCTCGTCCGACGGCTCGGGCGCCGGGGCGACCGGCACGTCCGGGGCCACGTTCGGGCCGATGAACGACACGTGCACGTGGTCCTGATGGTTGGCCGTGCAACTGCCGCGGTTGGACATGCCGCGCCACTCCGACGCGGGCTTCGGGGTCTCGACCTCGGCATTCCAGATGCGCTGCTGCCAGATGATGTACTGCACCTTGAACTTGGTGTGGTTCTTCATGAAGAACTCGGCGATCGAGGTGCCCATCGCGAGGTTCGTCGGCGTGGTGGCGCAGCCCTCGGGCAGCATGATGTCGAGCGCGCGTCCCGACGGGTGATCGGGATAGGGGTCACTGGGCCGCCACCCGCCGATGACCTGCAACGCCGGCCACAGCGTCGCGGCGCAGCGGCCACCGATGATGGCGGGAACCTGCATGTGAGCCTCGGCGAAGACCTCGGGTTCGAGGCTCAGCTCGCGCACGCTCACGACGTAGTAGAGGTCGTTGATCGTCTGCGTCACGAGCTTCACGAGAGCCTGTGCGAGCAGCATGCCAAGGCCGAGGCCGAGTGCAGTGCCCAGTGCGCCGATCGCGAGAGCTTCTGCGCACACGAGGCGGAAGAGCTCGCCGCGCGTTGCACCGATCGAGCGCAGCGTGCCCCACAGAGGCCGGCGCTGCACGACCGCGAAGGTCATCGTGTTGTAGACCAAGAAAACGCCGACGAGCAGCGCCAGGAAGCCGAGCGCGCGCAGGTTGATGTCAAAGGCACGCGTCATGCCCGCGAGTGTCTGGGAGCGGCGCGAGGCG
>CAIWTL010000013.1 GCA_903915555.1 uncultured Micrococcales bacterium
CGCTTCGTATCTTGCATCGGGTGTTCACTGAGGCGCAGGTTCGTGGCATGTCGATCGAGTCGGCTCCGCCTAGCCAGTACGGCTACCGCCGGGAGCGTGGGGTGCTGATCAAAACGGCCAACTCCGAGTCGGAGATTGTCGTCCGTGAGATCCTCCAGCGCCATGAGCATGAGTTGACGAAGACGGAACAACGCGATCGTCAACTAGGCCGAGGCTGGGGAATCCCGAGGTGGGACTTCACCGCAACAGGCAAGTTGGAGATCCAGTTGGAGGGTTGCCACAGCAAGCGCGTGGCGTTCCGCGATGGGGCGCGGGCGACTGTGGAGGACAAGTTGCCCGACCTCCTTGCCGAGTTGGAGGGTCGCGAGCTGCGGGCTGTGGAGAAGATCAACGAGTCCAAGCGGCTAGATGATCTGTACGCCGCAGAGCGCGAGAAGGTCTTGCTTGAGGTCCGGCAACTATGGCTCGAAGATCAACGGGATGTGGTGCTCGCCGCGCAGGTTGACGCTCTGCGCCGGGCGGACGAGGCCCGTGCTCTGGCCGAACGGATCGAAGGGAATAGCACCCACGACTCCGCCGCCACATGGGTCTCTTGGATTCGTCTTCGGGCCGATCAACTGGATCCCACTGTCGACCTGAGGATCCCAGCCGCGGAGGACGCGACGGATGAGGATCTGGCCCCTTACTTGCGGCGGTGGCCGCCGGCCCGCGCCTACTGGTGGAAGCCAAAGTCGGACGCCGAAACGGCCTGATATGTCACGAAAACTAGCCGCATAGCGCTGTCTCTTTCAAGGGGCGCTGAGCGTCTACGCACAGCGCAAACCCTTGAAAAACCAGTAGTTCTCGCGCGCGACACCGGGCACGGTGCGCTCACCGGTGAGGGGCAGAAGTTGTTGATTCACAACGACTTTTCCGCCTTTCTGGCCACAGGTGGGCATGTCATGCGTCTTCGTAGAGCACTGCTCGCCACGAAAACCCGGTCTGTCGATTCGGGGTGGTCACCGGGCGGTGGAGCGCCCGGTGACCTGTTGGATCCTCGGCTACGAGGAGTCCAACATGACGCATTGTCCCATCTATCGCGAGTGGTCCGGTGAACGGTCGATCAGGCGCGTTCCCGCCCTGGCCACAGGGTCGGCAGTGGCAGGCGAGCCTCGACGCAGTGGCACTGGCGAACCTGAGAGCGACGTTGGACGCAGCGTCGCCAAAGGAGAAGGTTTATAAGGACAGTGTCCGGGTAAAAGCCTCTCGTAACGGTTTCCACGAACAAGGAGAGAGTCATGACCAGGAACTCCACCACCACCCGGCGGATCGGCGCAGGCATCGGCGCCGGACTCATCGCAAGCGCTGCGCTTCTCGGTGCGGCACCGGCCTTCGCCGCCAACTCGACGCCCCCACCCGCGCCCGCCCACGCCGTCAAGGCTGACAAGCCGGTCAAGACCGACGGCATGTGTGTGGTGCCGGAGGGCTCCGCGAGCATCCTGCGCGGCCCGGTCGTGATGAAGATCAAGAACAACACCGACTCCACACTGCGCGTCCGCATCTGCGGGACGTACGGAGCGGGCCTGAAGGATCAGAACGTCCAGCCGGGTGAGACCCTCACCGGGTCAGGTCAGACCAAGGAACGCGTGGATCTCATGGCAAACGTCGTCTACCCGGACGGGCAGAAGGTCGACACGTGGGGCGGCAATCCGACGATCGGCAAGCCCTGGATCGGTTTCGGTAACACCTACGGTGACAACTGGGAGCGGTTCGGCGTGGGCGACGCCAAGAGCTTCCGTCAGGACGGGCATTCGTTCCAGGTCGTTCGTGACGACGACCAGGGCAACAACTCCAAGTGGTTCCAGATCAACGTCAACAGCTGACGTTTGCCACTGTGGCCCTCACCCCGTCTGAGGGGTAGGGGCCACAGTGCGTCTCCTAGCGCCGCACAGTCACTGTCCACCGCGCCCGGTGACCCGCGTGGCGGCCTTCGATCACCAGGTGGTGGCGAGGCCCAGTGGCCAGTGGAGCCGGGACCCGTGTCCGGGATCGCCAGGCACTCCAGTCCTGGCCGTCCCAACGGGTGCGATAGGTCCACCGCGGACCCACGGGTCGCCAGGACATCTGCCAGCGGCCGTCCCGGCGCTGCGTGGCTCGTACCGGATCGATGCAGCGCCGACGTTCCCGTCGTGTCGCCGTGGACGCTGCCACGTCTCCGCAGCGGAAGCGAAGGCGCGGCGGATCGGCCTCGAGTGACCAGTCGTCGGTTCCCTCGAAGTGGCAGTTGAGGATGGGCATCAAGGTGTCTTCGATTTCGTCGAGACAGACCTGGGTGTAGGGCTTGGGGTCCGCGTAGATATGTGTGAAGCGAGCCGAGGTCGAACCCAGCCAGAAGCGCTGGTACTGACTGTCACTGCAGTCGGCGAGGACGAGTTTCGACAAGCCGTCCCGCTCCACGCAGAACCGATCGTCCGCGGTGCGGATCCGGCCGGGGTTCCCCCATTCGCGTTCCTTGGTGAAGCGTTGTGACACCGTGCCGTTGCATTCCCACAGTTGGACGATGGTCCCCTTCTGGAAGTGACCGTGGCGGACGTCCATGCATTTCTGCCGTGCTCCCCACCCCTTGCGGATCGTGGTCGGCTCGGTCTGCTGCGGCTCGATGCTCAGGTGGAACAGGTGCGCCTGCAGTGGCGGGGTGTCCCGATACGTCAGGGCGATGCGGGCGCCGCGATGAGTCGCTCGGTGGGTCTCGCCCTCGGACACGTTGCGGATCACCGAGTGTCCGTCGACGGTCACCTCGTTGATGGCATCACCCCAGATGTCGAAGGACCGGATGTGGACCCGGACCTCGGTGTGGTTCACGCAGGGGCCCGTGATCACCATGTCCGCGGCCACCTGACCGCCTTCCGTCCGGCTGATCCCGAATATGGGGGACCAGTCGGCGTAGCGCAGGAAGCCGAGACCGACGTCCGCCTGGCACGCGCCAGCGCCCTCGCTCTTGGCGGTGAGCCCGATGTCGGGAGCGTCGACGGCGGGTCTCTCGGGAGTCGCCGCGCCCGCGGCGCCGGCCCAGAGGAGGCCGCTGAGTGTCATGACGATGGCGAGCAGAGCCAGCGACGCCGTTCTCAGGATGCTGTGCACCGTGCGTTCCCCTTCCTCGTCGCCCTGTCGAGGCATGCTGCGGTCTCCTCCTATGGTGCCAAAGAGTCTCCGAGGAGGGGTGCTCGAGTCTTGTCACTCCGGGATCACTTGACGTTGCCGCAGCGTCAACTCCTACGGTTTTTCCATGAGCATCCATTCCATCCGCGACGTCGCGGCCGCGTCGGGGATCACGACACGCACGCTGCGGCACTACGACGCCGTCGGTCTGCTGCCCGCCGGCCGGGGGACGACAGGGTCGCGGGTCTACACCGACGCCGATCTCGTACGGCTCCAGCGAATCCTGCTGCTGCGCGACCTCGGGATGGGACTGCGGCAGATCGGCGACGTCTTCGCCGGAGGGACTGACGACCTCGCCGCGCTCCGGGGCCACGCCGAACGACTTCGCCGGGATCGCGACACCCTGGACCGTCGGCTCTGCAGTGTGGAACGCACCATCACGGCACTACAACGACAGGAGGTTCCGCCGATGGACGACATGTTCGACGGATTCGACAACGAGCACCATCGCGACGAGGTCGTGGACCGATGGGGTGAACAGGCGTGGGCGGAAGGCGATTCCTGGTGGCGTCGCCTGGGCGATGACGGCCGCCTGGCGTTCCAGCAGGAGTCGCGCGAGCTTGCGGCGGCCTGGCGGGATGCCCGCGAGGCTGGATTGGCTCCCGACGACGGGGACGTGCAGGAGATCGCCGCTCGGCACGTCGACTGGATCACGGTCGGTTGGCAGGGGCGTCGTCCCGAGCCGCAGGCGCTGATCGGTCTGGCCGAGATGTATGTCGCTGACCCACGGTTCGCCGCCAACTACGCCGACCCGCAGGACGACGATGCGTTCACGGGCGCCCGGTTCGTCCGCGACGCCCTGGTCGTGTTCGCCGGCACCGGCTGAACCCGGGCCATGGGCCGACGCCCGAGGTTTCCGCGGCCAGTCAGGTGTCCAGCGTGTAGTCCTTCACGACTGCTCGGCATGGGGTGCCCTCGACTCCCCGCAGTTTCAAGGGGAAGGCCTCGAGCCACAGCGGCCCGGCTCCCAGGCGATCCAGCCCTCTCAGGCCCTCCAGGATCAGGATGCCCCCGCGGCACAGGATGACGTTCACGTCGTAGTCCCTGGTCGTCCGGGACTCCACCCCGACAGAGTCGATGGCCACCATGCCTACCCCGGACTCATCCGCCAGCCACCGGGCAACCGCGAGAGACAGGCCGGGCCGGTCGAGAGGGTCGAGCACTCCGCCGTCGATGACGCGCTCCATGTGGCCCGAGCGCAGCAGGAGGACTCGTCCCGTC
>CAIWTL010000014.1 GCA_903915555.1 uncultured Micrococcales bacterium
CCCAGGTCGTCCCGCTCACCCAGCCACACGCGAAGCAGCTCGAACTGGGCCGGGTTGGTGTCCTGGAATTCGTCGACGCTGAACCACGTGTACCGCTCGCGGACCTGGTCGGCGAAGTCCGGCCGTTCCCGGAGCAGGTCCGTCGTCCGCAGGATCATGTCGTCGAAGTCGACGAGTCCCTCGTCGTCCTTGATCCGTTCGTAGCGGCGCAGGATCCCCGTCAGAAGATCCGCCGGGACGGGCAGCACGCGGGCCGCCTCCTCGGCTGCCGCGGCGATCCCGTCGGGGTCGAGCCGGGCGTTCTTGGCCCACGACAGGGCGTCGAGGACATCGGCGGTGGGGGTGAACCGATAGTTGCCGGGGAGTCGACGCACCATGGGGGACACGATGCGCCACTGCTGGCTGAGGACCGTCAGCGGGGCACCCCCCGTCTTGGGCCAGAAGTGACGCAGCTGGCGCCATGCAGCACTGTGGAACGTCATGGCTGCGACCCCGGGCACGCCCAACCCGGCGATTCGTTGCGCCATCTCGCCGGCTGCGCGGTCGGTGAAGGTCAGCAGAAGCGCCTTGGTCGGGTCCATGGCGCCGATCGCCGCGGCGCGGGCCGTGCGGTGGGCGATCACCGTGGTCTTTCCCGTGCCCGCCCCGGCGTGGATGACCACCGGGCCCGCGACGGCGTCGACCGCGGCCCGCTGCTGCTCCGTCATCGGCACATCCCGGTGCGGCGAGGATGCGGTCGCTCCGGTGTTCTCGGGATCCTGATGCACCCCGCCAACCTACGCGCCACCCCAGACCGGTCCGCCTGCCGTCCACGGCGCTACCGCTGGCACCCCTACCCCGTGGGCAGCTCTACCCCGCGAGTCCCCGCTCCGCCAGACCCACGCGGAGCGTGAACAGGGTGTCCTCGCGCAGCATGCCCGCGCCCCACACCTCCTCGGCGATACGCACCACCTCGTCGACCGACGTGATCCCCTCGGAGCCGGCGAGGAGCCAGCGCCATGGCGCTACCACCGACGATGTAGATCTCCACAGTCACACCCCGCTCATCGAGCCGTCGACCGAGTTCGGCCAGGAGTTCCAGGAGATCCTCCCGGTCGAGGAGCGGACTCACACGGACTCCAGATTGGCTTCGTTCAGCATGACCCCCCGGGCCTTGAAGTAGAACGGCGTCCGCTGGAAGACGAAGGCCTTGAGATCGCTGTCGTCGGTCAGGCCGATCCAGCGGAAGTCTCGGGTGTAGCGTTCCGGCTTCCTCGTCCAGTCGGGGGTGCGCCCGAAGCCCGCCAGACGCACGAGGTGACGGCGAGAGCAGCCAGGGCCGCGTCCCACGCCACGTCGCCCGTGGGTCGCGGCTCGGCCAGGAACATCTCCTGGCGGACCGGATCCCCGATCGTCTCGAACTCGTGCACCGCCTCGGCGAGAAGCCTGACCAGATCGGAGTCGGACCAGTCGTCCGCCAGCGCGGTCGTGATCTGTTCCGCTGTCGCATCGAGCGAACCCATGGCCGCATCGTCCCACGAACCGGCATCGGCTCTCCGCCCGTTGCCACCCCGGCGGGAGGACCCTGGTAGAACCGTGACATGCAGGAGCCGGACGCGAGCGCATCCGTGCGCCCGCCCTCGACGACGGATCGCAAGGAGCTGCCGGCCTGGGTCACCCGGGTACGAGAGCGCCACCCGTGGGTCGAACGGGTCGCGGCCGCTGCGGAGATGTACGGGTACGGCAACGTCGAGTTCTTCTCCATGAAGGTGGTCTCCCGCGGGCTGTTCCTGGCGGTGGCGATGCTCCTCCTTCTGCTGTTCTGCCTGGCGTTCATCACCAGTCAACTGCCGGGGGTCAACGAGATCACCATCCCGACCATGACGCTGCCGGATCAGGTGGACCTCGGCGCCGCTGTCCAGCAGGCGTATCTCGCGACACGGGGCGCCGTCATCGGCATCCTGGGTACGGTGACCCTCGTGGTCTCGGCGACCTTCACCGCCAAGGCGCTGCGGCAGGGGATCCGCCAGGTTTTCGATGAGCATTCGCCACGCGTCCATACGCTCGATGTCACGAATCTCGTGACCGGACTCGGGATCGCCGTCCTGGGGGTGTGCCTGTGGCTGATGACTCTCGGCACCACCATCCGAACCGCCGCGTTGCGCCAACTGCTGGGAGTCGCGGATCTCTCACCATGGCTGGTGAACGGTGCCAAGATCACCCTCATCGCGCTTCAGTGGGGGGCGCTGGCGCTGATAGTCAGCCGCGTGATCCGTCGTCACGACCCGCAGGTGCACCAGCGGGATGCGGCCGTGGGCGCGGCACTGTTCGCCGCCTTCGTGACCGTGCTCAACTTCGCGATGATCTACTCCTACGTCCGCGCTCTGTTCGATCCCGACACATCGGGATCCGTCGTGTTGGTCCTCAGCCTCCTGACGTGGGTCAATCTCGTCGTACGGGCGCTCTTCTACACGATGTGTTGGGCTGCCGTCTCCCGCCGGGGCGCCTCGTCGGACTGACCCGCGTCACGCAGCCTCCGGGTGCCCGGCGACCATGATCCACAATCGGTACAGGTGGCAGGCCCGTCTCACCGGGGCCCCCTCGTCGGTACATCGCCCCCGCCAGATCCCCGGGAGAACGCCATCACGATCGCACGGCGCCTCCAGCACGACACCGGGATCACTCCACGCGGTGTTGAGGAACAACAGGGTGGCCCAGTCCCGGAGCGCCACCGCGTGTCGCTGCGCCCGGATGTACTCCGCGGCCGCCACGGGCCGCCACGCGGATTCCCCGTCCATGACACCTCCCTGATGTTCTTCGGCCTCTCGGCGGCCATGATTCAGTCACGAGGTGGGTGCGACCGGATTCGTTACCCGGGGCGCCGTGCCGCCCGAGCACAGGTCATCCACCATGGACGGGTGACTGCCGCAGGATGGACGGATCGGGTGATCCGGGGACGACACATCGTGGCCGGTCTCTTCAGCTGTCTCATCGCCGTGCTCGCGGCCTGCGCGGCCCCCGACCCCGGACCGACGTCCGACCCATCCGCCGCCACCGCGCGGGTGCTCCCGTGGCGGCAGGGGGATCCGACCTTCCCGCCGCCGGCCGGGACCACCCCGATCGTGGGAGTCCAGTACCACGGTGTCTGGGACGACCACACCCCCGAGAAGCG
>CAIWTL010000015.1 GCA_903915555.1 uncultured Micrococcales bacterium
CGACGTCGGTGTCGGGGTCCTCGATCCAGACAATCCGATCGGGGAGCGCGAGTACCCGCGCGTCGACGACCGGGGAGAACAGCGGCTCGAACGACTCTTTGCGCACCTCGATGAGGGCCCGGTCCTGGCCGTGGGACAGGAGAAGCCACTCGGTGCGCCGGTACACCTCGCGACCCATGAGGTACTCGAGGATCGCGCCCGCATCCCGGAGATCGATCTCGACCTCCTGCGCGGACAGCCCCCGGTAGGGGCGCGTGAGCGTGTTGGGCTCCGGGAGCGGGATGCTCGAGTCGGCGTTGATCTGCCCAGAGCCGCCATGCCCCGGGGTAACGGGCCCTTCGTTCATGGGGCCATCCTCTCACCAGGAGCCGTCTCGCTGGGAGTCATCAGCAGCGCGGTGTCCGCCCGCAGCCCTAGGCGCAGCGTCTCCAGCGGGAGTACGTCGTCGGGCGCGATGTTGCCGAGGTTGACCCCCGCGCCCGCTCGCGCGATGAACCACGCCTGCTGGGACTTGTGCGGGGATTCGAAGATGACGCGGTCGAGCGGGATGCGGTTGGCGACCACTTCGATGAGGTCGCTACGCACCGAGCCGTCCTCGGCGTATATCCCCACGTTCCCGGACTCGCGGCCCTCGGCAACCACCCACGTGGCGCCCGCAGCGAGGTCGGCCTCCATCTCCTCGATCCAGCGGGAGGCGACGACGGGCGCGGCCGGGTCCTTGTCGCCCACCTCGGCGGCCACCGCGAAGTCCGCGGCGAGCTGGCGCACCAGGGCGGTCTTGGCGTCGGGATCCAGCCGATGCAGGCCGTTGGAGACCTCCATGACCGAGACTCCCAGGGCCAGGGCCCAGTCGCGCAACTGCGGGATGCGCCCCTGCATCGCGCAGACCTCCACGAGCGTGCCTCCGAGGCTGACGTCCACGCCGGCAGCGCGATACGCGGCCACCCGCTCGCCGATACAGGGGTCAACGTAGGCGATCCCCCATCCCACTTTGACGATGTCGATGAGCGGCGCACACTGCACTATGAGAGCAGCGGTGCGAGGTAGGTCGAGGCCCTTGTCGAGGACGTGCGTCAACCCGCGGGAGCGTGGCTTGGTGTCGCGGTCGGGCAGGCTCAGGAAATCGGGCGGACCCGGCATGGACACCTCCCCGACGTTACCTCCCCTGACAGGCGGGAACACTAGGCGACCTGGTGCTCTGCAGTGCCGTCCTGGATGGATGAAGAATCGGCACGAGTTCGCCCCAGCTGGTCATGGAGTTTGCTCCGCGCTCCTGGGAAGGTCGGCGTGCGGGCGCCTAGTCCGCCGAGACGCCGAGGACCTGGACGGCGTAGCCGACCCCTCGGCAACCCCTCGGCTCCCAGGAGGTGACGTGCCCCGGCGGATCGTGGTGGTCGGCGGCGGGGCCGCGGGGATGTCGGCGGCGTCGGCCGCTCGGCGCACGGACCCCGAGGCCGATATCACCGTGCTCGAGTCCGGCCCGTTTCCGTCCTATGGCGTCTGCGGCCTGCCCTACTACCTCTCCGGGGTGGTCGAGAGCGCCGAGAGCCTGGTGGCCTATCCCGCCAGCGAGTTCCGCGACCGGCGCCGAATCGACCTCCGTCTCGAGGCGCCGGTGGAGAGCATCGACCTGGCGGGTGGAGTCGTCGTCGAGACGGGGGGCGATCGTCATCGCTACGACGCACTCGTCGTCGCCCTCGGCGCGGCACCGATCGTGCCCCCGATCCCCGGGGCGGACGATCCGCGGGTCGTCGTCGTGCGTCGTCTCGAGGACGCCATCGAACTCAGATCCCGCCTGGACGGCGTCAGCTCAGCGGCGATCGTCGGAGCCGGGTATGTCGGCCTGGAGATGGCAGAGTCCCTGCACGCCCGCGGAATCGACGTCACCGTCGTCGACCGGCTGCCGCGCGTCATGACGACCGTGGACCCTGTGGTCGCCGACCTCGTCGAGGCGGAGGTGCGCCGGCACTGCCGACTGCTGCTGGACGCCGCCCTGGAATGTCAGCGACCTGCCGTGGGAGGACGGGTGGGCGCTGACCGACCCCGGTGCGGTGGACGCGTGGCTCAGCCGACTGGACGAAGTCGAGTCGGTCGTCCTGCGCGAGGCC
>CAIWTL010000016.1 GCA_903915555.1 uncultured Micrococcales bacterium
GCTGCCGGTCGGGCTCGATGCCCAGTACGCCGCCATGTACATCGGCTGGGTCATCGGTTTCATGATCGGTATAGGGGCTCTCGCCGGCCCCATCCGCTGGTTCCTGGGTCATGACCTGACCCATGAGGACGCTGAGTACATGGCCGGGGCCGACCAGGGGAAGTCGCGGTACTTCAAGTACACGACCGACCACAAGGTCGTCGGGAAGCAGTACCTCGTCATGGCGTTGGTCCTGCTGGGTGTGGGCGGAACCCTCGCGATGATGATCCGGACCGAACTGGGCATCACCTGGATGGAGGTGTTCAACCCCAACGTCTACAACTCGATCATCGGTACCCATGGCATGGTGATGATCATCGCGATGATCATCGTGGTCGCCGGGCCCCTCGGGAACTTCATCGTGCCGATCATGATCGGTGCCCGGGACATGGCCTTCCCGCGGTTGAACGCTCTGAGCTTCTGGCTGCTGTTCGCCGCGGTCCCCCCGCTCGTGTCGAGCCTCTTCCTGGGCGGAATCCGGGACGGGTGGTCGGTCTACCAGCCGCTCAACTCCCAGGCGCCCGTGGGCATGCTCGGCTATCAGACGTGCATCATCGTGTTCGCGTTCTCCACCGGCATCGCCAGCGTGAACCTGATCACCACCATCGTCACCATGCGCGCCAAGGGGATGACCTGGAACCGCGTCCCGATCTTCGTCTTCGGGATCCTGGGCTCGTCCATCATGGGGCTCATCTGGTTCCCGATGTTCCAGTACTCGCAGATCCTGTCGTGGAGCGACCGGGTGCTGAACAGCAACTTCTTCGATCCTGCGCAGGGCGGCAGCGTCTGGCTGTACGAGAACCTCTTCTGGCTGCTCGGGCACCCCGAGGTGTACGTCATCGTCATCCCGGGCACCGCCGCCCTCATGGAGTTGGCCACCGTCTTCGTCCGCAAACCGCTGTTCTCCTACAAGTTGGCGGTCGCGGGAATCTTCGGTGTCGTCGGCATCAGCGGCGTGGTCTGGGCGCACCACATGTACATGACCGGCTTCGCCCCGAGTGCCAACTACCCCTTCATGCTGTCCACCGAGTTGATCTCGATCCCGTTCGGCTTCCTCGTCCTCGTCCTGCTCGGGACCATCTGGCGGGGGAAGGTCTGGACCCGACTGCCGATGATGGCGGTGTACGCGGTCATCTGGAACAAGGTCGTCGGCGGTATCACCGGCGTCTGGCTGTCCGACGTCCCGGTCGACCAGTACATGCACGGGAGCATGTTCGTCGTCGCGCACTTCCACTTCATGCTGATGGGAGCGGCCCTCTTCTCCGCCATCGGCGCGATCGCCTACTGGTTCCCGAAGATGACGGGCCGGTACCTCAACGAGCGCATCGGGTCGATCGGGTTCTGGGTCGCCTTCGCAGGGTTCCAGTTGTGCTTCGGCTCGATGTTCTTCGCCGGACTGCAGGGCATGCCTCGCCGCGTCCTTCAGTTCGACAGCGCCTTCGACCTTTCCAACTGGCTGTCGACGATCGGGGCCTACACGATCGGCGTCGGCACGGTGATCTTCCTCTACGCCATCATCACCTCCTGGCACGTCGGCAAGCCCGCACCGATGAACCCGTGGGCGGCCCAGACGCTGGAATGGACTGTCCCCAACCCGGTGCCATTGGAGAACTTCAAGGTTCTGCCGGTGGTCACCTCCGCCCCCTACAACTACGGCGTCCCGGACCCCTACGCGGCGCAGGTGACCGACGTCGGTGACGAGACCAGCAAGACGAAGGCGGGTGTGTCATGAGTGCCACGACCTCTGAGCAGGTGCTGTCGCCCACGACGGGTGAGCCGGTGGACGTGGTGGCCCGGCGCAACCGCCTCGGTATCTGGCTGTGCATCGTGTCCGACGCCGCCGGCACGGTGTCGCTGCTGATCGCCTACGCGTATCTGTGGTCACTGAACGTGAACAAGTCGTGGGCACCCAAGCGCGGCGACTGGGCCCCCGACTGGGTCTTCTGGGCGATCGTGCTCGGGATGGTGGTGGCCTGCGCCCTGCTCTGGTGGGGGGTGCGCGGCATCTTCTCCGGACACCGGGGAACCCTCCTCGTCGCGGCCAACGTCTCCAGCCTCATCCTGCTCGGCATGTTCGTCTTCCAGGTGTGGCAACTGGCGACATTCCCGTTCGGTGTCGATGAGAGCGCCTACACCTCCGCCACGTTCTGGCTGGCGCTGTCCAATGCCTTCCACCTGTCGCTCGGGAGCCTGCTGGTACTGGCCGTCGCCAACCGCACGCGGGTCGGCCGCATCGCCCCGGACAACCCCTCCCAGTCCCGGCTCGTCGCGATGTGGATCACCTGGCTGTGCGTGGCCGCGATCCTCGGGGCGATGTTCACGACCTTCATGAAGGACAGCCCGAACACCGAGCCGCCGGCCTTCCAGTCGTTCACCCAGCCCGCCCAGCCGTGACCCGTCGGGCGCGCCACCTCCTGTGGGGGATCCCCCTCCTGGTGGCGCTCCTGTGGGTCTTCGGTCTGCTGGCGGGTGCCCCGGCAGGGCTGCCCGAGGCGTCGACCCCCGTGCGACTCCTCCTTCCCGTGGCGAGGGCCCTCGCCGACATCGCCGCAGTCGTCACGGTGGGCTGCGCGGTGATGGGTGGCCTGGTCATCGTCGGGCGCTCCCGTACGGTGCTGGGATGGTGCCGTACCGCGGCCTTGGTGTGGTGCGGTCTGCTGTGCCTGCAGACGGTCCTGACGCTCCTCGACACCTCGGCGCTACCACTGGCCGAAGCTCTGAGCCCGGGATCGGCCGGGCCGTTCCTCGCGGGCACGGGAGTCGGCCAGGTGCTCGTGGCGCAGACCATGGGCGCGCTCTTCGTCGCACTGGCGGTGGGCATGGTCCACTCCCGGGCAGCGGCCTGGGTGGTCGCCTCCGTCGCCACGGGTGCGGCGGCGATGCCCGGGCTCCTCGGTCACGGTGGTATCGCCGCCGGGCACATCGCAGCAGCGATATCGCTGGCCCTGCACATCGCGGCCGTCTGTGTGTGGGTCGGTGGACTGGCGGTGCTCGTGATCCTCGTCGGCCGACGACCGGACACCGCGGTGACGCTCGTTCCGAGGTTCAGCGCGGTCGCCCTGGTGTGCGCGCTCGTCGTCGGCGAGTCCGGGTTGCTCAATGCGTCACTGCGCCTGGCTGCGCCCAGTCAGCTCGTGAGCACCGACTACGGATCCCTCGTGCTGGCCAAGGCGGTCC
>CAIWTL010000017.1 GCA_903915555.1 uncultured Micrococcales bacterium
CGTGACCCTCGACATGGAGGATCACACCACGACGGACTCGACCCTTGGGATCCTGCGTGAGCTGCGGCATGACTTCCCGGCGACGGGCGGCGTGATCCAGGCTTACCTCTACCGCAGCGAGGCCGACTGCCGGGACCTCGCCTACGAGGGCTCCCGCATCCGTCTGTGCAAGGGCGCCTACAAGGAGCCGGAGTCGGTGGCCTACCAGTCCAAACACGAGGTGGATCTGGCCTTCGTGCGCTGCATGAAGATCCTGATGGCGGGCGACGGTTATCCGATGATCGCCTCCCACGACCCCCGCCTCGTCGACATCGCCCAGTCGCTGGCGATCCACAACGACCGACCGAAGGGTTCGTATGAGCATCAGATGCTCTACGGGGTCCGCCCCGAGGAGCAACTGCGGTTGGCAGACCAGGGCGAGAAGATGCGCGTGTACATTCCCTACGGTCAGGACTGGTACGGATACATGGTCAGGCGGATGGCCGAGAAGCCGGCGAATCTGGCGCTGTTCATGAGGAGCCTCTCCTCGAAGAAGTGACCGGCGGCGGCGCCGGGGGAGCGGAGGGCTCGTGAGCCAGATTGCGATCATCGGCGCGGGCGTCATGGGCGAGACCCTGGTGTCCGGTCTGCTGCGGGCCGGACGCCAACCCGACGACATCGTCATCGCGGAGCGGCGTGAGGATCGGGCCGCGGAACTGACCGAGCGCTACGGCATCAAAGTCATGGACAACGCCGAGGCCGCAGGCTCCGCCGGGACCGTGGTCCTCGTGGTGAAGCCGCAGGACATGGCGGGCGTCCTCGTCGAGATCGCCGATCACATGCGTCCCGGTGCCCTGGTGATCTCCCTTGCCGCGGGCACCACGACGGCCTTCCTCGAGGAGCGGCTCCCGGCCGGCACCGCTGTCGTCCGCGTCATGCCCAACACGCCGGCCCTCGTCGACGAGGGCATGGCTGCCATCTCCCCGGGTTCGTCGTGCGACGAGAAGCACCTGGATGAGGCGGAGGCGCTCATGTCCTCGGTGGGTCGCGTCATCCGGGTTCCCGAGAAGCAGCAGGACGCGGTGACCGCCATCTCCGGCTCGGGGCCCGCGTACCTGTTCTTCGTGGTCGAGTCCATGATCGAGGCGGGGGTCCATCTGGGGCTGCCCCGCACCACCGCCACCCAGTTGGCCGTCCAGACCGCGTTCGGCAGTGCGAAACTCCTCCGGGAGACCGGGCAGCACCCGACGGTCCTGCGGGAGCAGGTCACCAGCCCCGGCGGTACGACGGCTGCCGCGCTGCGCGAGCTCGAGTCGCACAGCGTGCGTGCCGCCTTCCTCGCGGCGCTGGAGGCCGCGCGCGATCGTTCCGAGGAGCTGGGCTCCTGACCATGACCGGTGTGAACGAGCAGGTGGTGGTGTCGTGGTCGGAGGCGCTGCGCGCCTACGACTTCGGCCATGGTCACCCCCTGAGTCCGGTCCGCGTCGAACTCGCGTGGCGCCTGATCAACGACTTCGGACTCCTGGACGCCGATCACGTCCACGTCGACGGTGACATCCACCCGGTTTCCGACGAGATGCTCCTGCGCGTCCACACCCCCGAGTTGATCGAGGCGGTGAAGCTGGGCGGCGTCGATCCCTCGTTCAGCGATCTGCGCTTCGGTCTGGGTACCGCGGACACGCCTGTCTTCCCCGACATGCACACGGCAGCCGCCCGGGTGTGCGGCGCCACGGTCGCCGCTGCCCGGTCGGTGCACAGCGGAGAGGCCGATCACGCCGTCAACATCGCCGGCGGACTGCATCACGCCATGCCCGACAGGTCGTCGGGATTCTGTGTCTACAACGATGTGGCGGTGGCCATCCAGTGGCTGCTGGACTCGGGAGTCGAGCGCGTGGCCTACATCGACGTCGACGTGCACCACGGGGACGGGGTCCAGGCGGTGTTCTGGGACGATCCGCGGGTCCTCACCGTGTCGATCCACGAGAGCCCGGCCACGCTTTTCCCCGGAACCGGCTGGCCGACCGAGATCGGGGGTCCCACAGCGCTCGGTACCGCGGTCAACATCGCGCTGCCGGCCGGTACCGGCGATCAGGGGTGGTTGCGGGCCTTCCACGCCGTCACTCCGGAGGTGCTGGCGGAGTTCGACCCGCAGATCATCGTGTCGCAGCACGGCTGCGACTCCCACTTCGAGGATCCCCTCGCGAGTCTGGCGGTGTCGATCGACGGCCAACGCATGGCTGCGGAGGCCATCCACCGGTGGGCCCACAAGTACGCGGGCGGCAAGTGGGTGGCGACCGGTGGCGGGGGATACGAGTGGGTGGACGTGGTTCCGCGCTCGTGGACCAACGTGGTCGCGATCGCCACCGAACAGCCCATCGATCCCCAGACCGAGATCCCCGAGACGTGGTCCGGCTATGTGCGCGATCTGATGGGCCGACCCGGGCCGGCGCGGATGACCGACGGCTACGAGCCGTGGCCCAAGCACTGGGGGATGGGGTACGACCCCGCCGACCCTGTGGACGCCGCTGTCATGGCGACGCGTCGGGCGGTGTTCCCCTACCTCGGACTCGCCACCGACGGATTCGCCGGCTTCTGAGGGAGTTCGTGCCGCGATCGTGACGCGTTGCGCACCGCGGCCGATTGGGTGCTGGAGCGCCAGGGGCTACCCTTGAGGGGTTCGCCAGACACCACTACCGAGGATTGTGCATGGGCTCCGTCGTCAAGAAGCGCCGCAAGCGGATGGCAAAGAAGAAGCACCGCAAGCTGCTCAAGCGCACCCGGGTCCAGCGCCGCAACAAGAAGTAGATCTGTCCGCCGGGGGGCGGTGTCACATCACAACTCCGGGACCGAGGGAGGGATCATGGGTCAGGTCGTTCTCGTGACGGGTGTCTCTCGGTACCTCGGCGGCCGGA
This sequence comes from uncultured Micrococcales bacterium, assembly GCA_903915555.1. GTDB lineage: Bacteria > Actinomycetota > Actinomycetes > S36-B12 > CAIWTL01. The sequence goes on from CAIWTL010000017.1 coordinate 2,892, forward strand.
TGGCACGTCGACTCACCGAGGACCCCACGATCGACCGTGTCATCGGCGTGGATGTCGTTCCGCCGCGCGACGACATCGGCCGCGCCGAGTTCGTCCGTGCCGACATCCGGAACCCGATCATCTCGAAGGTCATCAACGCCGCCGACGTCGACACAGTCGTGCACATGGGAGTCATCGCGACGCCCGTACAGGCCGGCGGCCGCATGTCGATGAAGGAGATCAACGTCATCGGCACGATGCAGTTGCTGGCTGCCTGTCAGAAGTCGGCCAGCGTCCGGCGGCTGGTGGTGAAGTCGACGACGAGCGTCTACGGCGCCGGTCCCCGTGACCCCGCCATGTTCTCCGAGGACATCGAACCCAAGCACGCCCCAAGTTCCGGCTGGGCCAAGGATTCCGTGGAGGTCGAGTCGTACGTCCGTGGATTCGCCCGGCGGCGCCCGGACGTGACGGTCACGACCCTCCGGTTCGCCAACTTCATCGGCCCCGGGGTACAGACCCCGATGACCAGTTATTTCAGCCTTCCGGCCGTCCCGGTGGTCACGGGATACGACGCGCGCCTGCAGTTCGTGCACGAGGACGACGGTCTACGGGCGATCCACGAGACCGCCGTCGCCGACCGCCCCGGAATCTTCAATGTCGCCGGCGACGGAATCCTGCCGCTGTCACAGGCGATCCGGCTGGCCGGTCGCGTGCCTTTCCCCCTGCTGCCACCTCTGGTGAGCATCGCGGGGCGCGCGATGATCACCACAGGGCTCGCCGACTTCTCGCCCGAGCAGGTGCGTTTCCTCACCTACGGGCGTGGTGTGGACACCACACGCATGCGGGAGATCCTCGGTTTCGTGCCGGAGTACACGACCCGCGAGGCCTTCGACTCCTTCGTCCGGGCCCGCGGCCTGAACACCGTCCTCACCCCCGACCGCGTCGAGTCAGCCGAGCAGGCGCTGACAGCGGTCCTCACCTCGGGAGGCGCCCGTGCCTGACGCCCGGATCATCCCCATCGGCGGCACCGACGACCCTGCGCAGCAGGCGTCCGCGGCCTCGCGTCCGAGCCGTGGACGGAGCGGATCCCCCCGCCGCACGAGGCCTCCGGTTTCGGCGGCCGAGAGTCCGGGGTCCACGACCACCGAAGCGGCGTCCGATGCAGGCTTCGAGCCGCTGCCCGGAAGCGACTACGAACGCCCGACCTGGGACGACCGTGTCGC
>CAIWTL010000018.1 GCA_903915555.1 uncultured Micrococcales bacterium
CCGCTACTACCCCCTGTTCGGGCGCTACGAGATCCGGGCCCGGATCCCCCACGGGCAGGGACTGTGGCCGGCGTTCTGGTTGCGCCACCGCCTCGGGGCCGACGTGGCCGAGGTCGACGTCATGGAGTACTTCTTCTCCCAGGTCCCCGGGAGGACGACTCAGACGCTGCACTTCCCGACCACGGTGGGCCGCAACGTCGCGAAGCGCTCCGTCTTCACCGAGACCCCGGTCCGGGGCAGCGGCGGTTGGCACACCTGGTCTGTCGAGATCGAGCCCGTGACCGGTGCCGACGGCACCCGGGACGTGAGATTCCGGTTCTTCATCGACGACGCCCAGACACTCGAGTACGTCAATCAGCGGCCGGAGGCGTGGTCGGCGGACCCGGATCGCGCGTGGGACATCGCCGTGAACCTCGCCGTCGGTGGGGACTGGGCGGGCCACCCGGACCGCCAGTTGGGGTTCCTGCCCGCGCCCGGCGTGTGCAGCCTCACCTACCGTGCCCCCGTGGGCGGTGACCCGGCGACGTGCCCCACCCACGGGCTCTGGCAGGCGGACCTACCGGGGCGCTTCATCGTGGACCACGTCCGGGTGTACACGCGCTGACGCGCGGGCCGCCCACCGACCGACCCACCCCAACTGGTCACTGTGTGTCGCTATGAAGGCCTATTTCGGTGACCTTTTCGGCAATTCACTACAGCGTGTTACCGTCGAGGGTGTCCGCACGGGGGGTGTGGGCATTCGACCGCAGTGGGGATTTGATGATGACTCCTTTCGTCCGACGTGCCCTCGTGGGTACCGCAGCCGTTGCCGTCGTAGCGGCTCCGCTGGCGGCTCAGGCCGCCTTCGTTCCTGTCCCGGAGACCCCGACCCACCGCATCGCGGTGGACAATGTCGTGCGCGCCGTCGTCGTGGGTGACGGTGTGGCCTACGTGGGTGGCGACTTCACCAGCGCCACCGGCAGCAACGGCACCTTCTCCCGCAGCAGGGTGGCGGCGTTCGACCTGAACACCGGTGCCGTGCTGCCGTTCCGCGCCGACACCAACGGCGTCGTCCGCGCGTTGGCCCTGTCCGGATCCGCCCTCTATCTCGGCGGCGACTTCACGACGATCGGCGGCCAGTCGCGCTCCCGGCTGGCCGAGGTGTCGGCCGACACCGGAGCGGTCGCCACGGCCTTCCGTGTCAACGCCAACGGTGCCGTCCGCGCCCTCGCGTCGGCGGGTGGACGCCTCTACGTGGGCGGTAACTTCGGCACTCTCGCCGGGGTGTCCCGGCCGCGCCTGGCCGCGGTCGATCTCGCGAACCGCACCCTCGACCCGGCGTTCGACCCGGTCGTGGACGCGACCGTCCTCGCCCTCGCCACCAACCCCGACGGCAGCCGGGTCTACGCCGGGGGGTCCTTCCTGACCGTGGACGGACAACCGCGCAACTATCTCGCCGGGCTCAGTCCTGCGGGAGATCTCGTCGGCCCTGCCTTCGCCAACAGTTCGGGGTACCCCGTGCTCGCCCTCGATTCCGACGACACCGGCTCGCGTGTCTTCGCCGCCATCGGAGGCTCGGGCAACCAGGCCGCGGGATTCAGCACCGGGACCGGTGCGCGGTTGTGGCGGCAGCGCGCCGATGGTGATGTGCAGGCCGTGACCTATCAGGCCGGCAACGTGTATTTCGGTTTCCACGAGGGTTTCGGTGGGGACACCACGCTCCGGCTGCTCGCCGCCGACGCCACGACCGGTCAGCTCGAGAACTCCTTCCGGCCGCCCATCAACAGCTACTGGGGGATCCGCGCCCTCGACGCGACGGAACGCGGAGTCCTCGCCGGGGGCGAGTTCACCAACGTCAAGGGCGTCGAGGTGGGACGTGCCGCCTTCTTCGACGCACTCGATGGCCCCACGCCGCCCCAGAGCACCCTGCTCGTCCCCACCGGTGCACCGTGGAAGTACCGCGACACCGGGGTCGAGGCCACGGGTTGGGCGACCGGCTCCTACGACGATGGGACCTGGCCGACGGGCAACGCCGAACTGGGGTACGGGGACGCGGACGAGGACACGGTCGTCGGATTCGGCCCCTCCGCCACGAACAAGTACCGCACCACCTGGTTCCGACACAGGTTCACATGGGACGGCAGCCATCCCGTCGACCAGATCATCGCCGAGCTGCTCGCCGACGACGGCGCCGTGGTCTACCTCAACGGGCAGGAGGTGGCCCGGGACAACATGCCGACCGGGGGCATCACCGCCACCACGTTGGCCGCGAGCAACCGCAGCGGGACGGCCGAGACGGCATTCCGGGCCTTCAGTCTCCCCGTGGGCGCGCTGAACCCCGGCGTGAACACGATCGCCGTCGAGGTCCACCAGGACGCGGCATCCTCCTCCGACCTCAGTTTCGACCTGAGCCTTCGGGTGCAGGGCTGACTGCGTTCGTGAGGAACGACCACCATGGGTGAGACCGGATCCGTGCGGGCCCGGGAATACCTGGCCCGCACTGTGCCGCGGACCGGTGGGAGTGGGACGGTGGCGCACCTCGGTGACGACTCGGCCGGGTCCCGTGCGCTGCTGCGGCGCGGCGGTCTCTCGTTCGCCGGCGGCGTCATCGCCGGTGGTCTCGGACTGGTGCTCACACTCGTCGTCGGGCGAGGGTTCGGGCCGGAGGGATCCGGTGTCTTCTTCACGGTGGTCGCGGTCGTCATGGTCCTGTCGAACACCGTCGAACTCGGCGCCGACACGGGCTTCGTGTGGTTCCTGCCGCGGCTGCGCGCCACCGGGCGCGCCGACGAGCAACGTCATGCCTTCGCGGTGGGGTTGGTCCCCGTCGTCCTGGTGGCAGGTGGCGCGGCCGGCGCCCTGTGGCTGGCATCCGACCCGTTGGCCGCGGTGTTGGGGGGCGGCCAGGAGATGGCGGCCGGTCTGCGATGGGGCGCGCTGGCGGTCCTGACGGGGACGGTCGCGACAGTCTGCGTCGCGGCCACCCGCGGGCTGGGGCTCCTGGCCCCGCTCGTCGGACTGCAGAGCATCGCCCTGCCCGCCCTGCGGGTCGCCGGCGTCGGTCTCGTTGTCGTCCTGGGAGCGGGAGTGGTCAGCGCGCTCGCCGCCTGGTCGACGGCATGGACCGTCGTCGCCGTCGTCGCCTTCGTCATCGCCGCACTGCGGATCCGTACCACCCCGCCCGCGCGCGGTGCCGGCGCGGGACTCTGGCGCGAGTTCTGGGGGTTCTCGGTGCCGCGGGCCTTCGCCGCCGTCGTCGAGATCGCCCTCGTGTGGCTGGACGTCATCCTCGTGACGGTCCTCATCGGACCCGCGCAGGCTGGCATCTACGCCGTGGCGAGCCGTTTCGTCACCACCGGGGCACTCGGTGAGAACGCGTTGCGGATCGCTCTGGCGCCCCGGTTCTCGGCCCTCTTCGCGCGGGGGGACCACCGCGGGGCCCAGGAACTGCTCCACGAGTCGGCCCCGGTGATGGTGGCGCTCACCTGGCCCATCTTCCTCGTGGCCGCCGTGCAGGCGCCGGCTCTGCTGTCGCTGTTCGGGGCTGGCTTCGAGTCCGGAGCGACTGCGCTGCGGGTGCTGTGCCTGGCCATGCTCACGGCGACGCTGCTCGGACCCGTGCAGGCCGTGCTGCTCATGAGTGGCAACACGCGGCTGCAGTTGCTCAACAAGTCCGTCGCGCTCGCAGCCATGGTCATGATCGACCTCATCGCAGTGCCTGCCCTCGGAATCGTGGGGGCTGCTCTGGGGTGGGCGGCCGCCCTACTGCTGGACAATGGACTCGCTGCACTGCAGCTGCGGCGGGACAAGGATGTGCGTGTCGGCGTCGTCGACGGCTTGCGTGCGGCGGCCCTCCTCTCGGTGGGAGCGGCGGTGGGCCTTCTCACCGTGTCGCTCCTCGGGGTGACGGGTATCACCGCCCTGATCGTCTCGGCGATCCTGGTCGGCGGCTGGACCGTCCTGCTGCTCGGCTGGCGCCGGTCGCCGATCGCGCTGATGGGCCGAGGGGGAGTCCCTGTGAC
>CAIWTL010000019.1 GCA_903915555.1 uncultured Micrococcales bacterium
CAACGACGACATCTCGGCGTCTGCGGATTCACTGCAGTCGTGGCAGGAAAGGATCGCCCCGCACCGGGAGGTGGTCACCGACCGCGCTCAGGTCATGATCGCCGCGGCGCTGATGGGCCGGACCGTCAGGTACACCGACTGCAACAACGGCAAGGTCACTGCCCTGGCCCGAACACTGCCCTCCGACGTGGACGTCACTCCGTTGCCTCTCGAGCGGCGGCCGCTGGTCGCCGTCGATCCTGTCCCTCCGGTGCTGCGCCGGCTCCTGGCGGCAGACCACGCGCTCGCGGACAGGGGCGCCGGCGCGGTCGAGCCGGCACCGGTGCCCCGCGTCGGGGCCGTTGTGCTCAGCCGCAACCGGCCCGAGACGATCCGACGCTGCGTCGAGTCGCTCACCGGATCGCGTGCGGGGGTCCGGATCACCGTGGTCGACAACAACTCCGACTCCACCACCCGTCGCGTCTTGCAGGATCTGGCGGAGTCGCCGCTGGGTGCGTCGCTCGACGTGCGACTGTCCGACCGCAACCTCGGCTGCGCGGGTGGCCGCAGTCTCGGCGTGCAGCGGGTGGATGAGGAGTTCGTGCTCTTCCTCGATGACGACGCCGAGCTGCTGCCGGGCGCCCTGGACCGATTGGTGGCGCAACTGGACGACCATCCGCAGGCCCAGGCCGTGACGTCCCACGTCCTGACCCCCGACGGCGTCACCGAGCATCTGGGTGGCTCGCTGACGCTGGATGCGGAGTATGCCCGCTTCAGCCTGGACGGCGATGGGTTGGAGTGGGACGACCCGGCCCTCCCCCCCACAGGCCGATGCGATTGGGCTCCGGGAACGGCCTGCCTGATCCGGCGATCCGCCCTGGACATCTGCCCGATCGATACCTCGCTCGCGTCCTATTACGAGGACAACGACTGGGCGATCCGGATGCGCCGCGCCTTCGCCGACCCCTTCCGCCGTTGCCGGGAAGCGCGGGCGATCCACTCCCGCGGGCACCGACCGGAGCAGACCGCCCCGCTGGCCCGCAGCCGTTTCCTCGCTGCCCGGGCGAAGACACTGGGCCGCTTCCTGGAGATCCATGACCGGCTCCTCGAGTCCGGTCCCCCCGAGAGTCAGGAGATCCTCGCCGGCACCGACCTGGCGCACGAGCCGGCGGCGGCCCGGCTGCTGTTGCGCTACGCCGCAGCGGCCCCGGAGGCGGTCGTGGCCGCCGATCTGGCCGCCGGGGATCTGGCGGTCACCCTCGATGCGTTGCGGCGACAACACGACCGGGCTGCTCAACTCGAGGCGACGGTGCAGGAGCAGAGCGAACTGGTGTCGGCGATGGCGCGGGAACGCGACAGCGCACTGGACGAGGCGGCCGCCCTGCGGAGCGAGCGGGACGACGTCGTGGCGATGCTCCGCGGCATCGAGTCCGGCGGGTGGTGGCGCCTGCGGAGCCGCATCCACCGGTGGACGTCGGGTGTGCGACCGCTCGCCTCACGACGGGACGAGTCGTGAGACCGACCGTTCGCCTGCTCGAGGTGCAGGTCGACGGCTCGACGGTGACCGTGACGTGGGACGTCCAGCCGGCCACCCCGCTGTACCGGCGCACTTCGTTCACCATGACCTTCCCCGACACCCTGGATGTCGCCCGCGTCCCCCTCGGGCTGTGGTGGCGCGTCGCGATGTGGTGCCTGTACCCGCACTGGGTGCTGCTGCGGCCGTGCCGCGTGATCCTGCCCTTCCGGTTGCCGGAGGGGGAGCGGGAGTTCTGGCTGCGGTTGTGTGACGCCGCCGCCTGGACCCTTGAAGCGAGGTCGGGCGGCACGGACACCTCACGCAGCGTGGACCTGGTCGAGACCGGCACCGTCCTCCCCGTCGGACCGAGCCCCGCGCGCGACAACCTCACCGTGTCGTGCTTCAGCGGTGGCCGCGACTCCCTCGCCCAGGTCGGACTCTTGCGGGAGTTGGAAGAGCCGACCCTGCTGACCACGGTCGTGTCACCCCGTGACGGTTCGGTGGAACACACGTCCGCACGACATCGGGAGGTGATGCGGGAGATCGTGTCGCGGACGGGCCTGGAGCTCGTCACGGTCCGTTCCGACTTCCGCACCTGCATCGACAACGGGTTCCGGGGCGATGAGACGGGACTCGCGGTCACCGAACTCACCGACTGCCTGCTCTACCTGGGGGCCGCGCTCGTGGTCGCATGGTGCCGCGGCGCCGACCATGTCGCCATGGCAGCGGAGTTCGAGGTGCATGCGACCCAGCGCCGCGCCGGGATGATCGTCCAGCATCCGCACTTCATGTACTCGGCAGTGACCCAACGGGCGTTGTCCGATCTCGCCGCCCGGGGCTGGGGGATCACCGTCGGTGGACTCACCGCCCCCCTGCGGCAACTCCAGGTGCAGCGGTTGCTGGCGCGGTGCTACCCCGACCTCAGGGACCTGCAGTACTCCTGTTGGCAACTCGATGAGGACCAGCGCGCCTGCAGCCGCTGTAGGGAGTGCGCGCGGATCGCCTGGTACCTGCTGTCGGACGGTCTGCCGCCGTCGGTCGCGTCGATCGACCTGCGGACCGTTCTCCTCGAGGCCCCCTCCGTCATCGTCCAGGATCCTGCGCGCCGATTCTCGGGTCCCGGCGAGGAGGTCAGCCGCGGTGCCCGGCTGGATCGGCAGCGACAGATCGCGTCCGTCGATCCCGACCTGGTGCACACCTGTGTCGACGGCGACCAGGCGGCGATGGCGGCCTTCCACCGAATTCAGGCAGCCGTCCGGGCGGGTGCGCCCGGTCCGAGCCACGAGCCCGGTTACTCCCCCGAGTACCTGGACCTGCTCCCGGCGCGGCACCGTGATTCTCTCGCCGTCATCTTCGACAAGCATGTGATCGCCGAACCCTCACCCGAGGCGGCCGCCAACGTGGAGCGGAGCCGGACGCTCTCGCGGTGGATCGCTGCCCCCCTCGAGCAGGCGGTCGCAGCAACCGCCACGGCGGCGCCCGCGCCGCGACCGCCGACACCCACCCGCTTCGCGCCACCGCCCCCCCTCACTGCTGCCGAGTGGGGTCGCGTCCAGCCGGTGCTGCCCGACCCCGAGCCGCCCCTGCGCCCCGGGGAGTCCGGCCGGGTTCTGCGGGTCGCGGACACCGACCTGGCGGGATCGGAGGCCGAGTATCTGCGCCAGTGCATCGAGGACAATCACATCTCGTCCACCGGGTCGTTCGTGGCCCGGTTCGAGGAGGACTTCGCGGCACTGGCAGGTACCCGCCACGCCATCGCCTGCTCGAGTGGGACCGCTGCCCTGCAGCTCGCCTATGCGGCGGCCGGGGTGGGTTCCGGTGATGAGGTGATCATGCCGGCGTTCACGATGATCGCCACCGCCAATGCCGCGTCCCACCTCGGCGCCCGACCGGTCTTCGTCGACACGGACCCCGGGACATGGAACCTGTCGGTAGCGGCCACCGTCGACGCGATAACCCCCGCGACGTCGGCGATCGTGCTCGTCCACACCTACGGGCGGCCCGTCGATCCCCGACCGTTCCGAGAGATCGCCGACCGCAACGGGCTCGCGCTGATCGAGGACGCGGCGGAAGCCCACGGTGGCCGCGCTGCAGGTGCCCCCGTCGGTTCGCTGGGAGACGTCGCGGCCTTCAGCTTCTATGGCAACAAGATCCTGAGCACGGGTGAGGGTGGCATGGTCACCACCGACGACGACCGGGTCGCTGCCGTCGCGCGGGAACTGCGCGACCACGGTTTCTCCGCCGAACGGCACTTCTGGCACCGGCTGCGGGCCTACAACTTCCGGATGTCGAACCTCCAGGCGGCGGTGGGCGTGGCCCAGGTGGAGCGCGCCGACGAGTTGATCGCGGTCCGTCGGCGGATCGCGGCGGAGTACGACAGGGCGCTGGCCGGGATCTCGGGGATCGCGCTGCCACCCCCCGCTCCACGCGAGGTGGAGCCGGTCACCTGGATGTACGGGATCCGGGTCACGGACGGTTTCCCGCTGTCGCGTGATGAGGTCCGCCGTCGGCTGGCTTCCGACGGAGTGGAGTCCCGGACGTTCTTCGTTCCCCTCCACCTGCAGCCGTCCTACTTGCGGGTCCATCCCGGCTCGTTCCCCGTCGCCGAGCAACTCGCCGCCGAGGGCCTGTATCTGCCCTCCGGCTACTCCATGACCCGCCGGGACATCGACCGGGTCGCTCAGTGTCTGGCGTCCCTGTCCGTCAGCAGTCCCAGTTCGCCGTAGAGTTCGCCGATCGCCGGGACCACCACGTCGGGGCTGAAGCGCCGCTCGTACAACCGGCGACCGGCCAGTGCGATGCGTCGTCGGCGCGCCGGGTCGGTGATCAGATCC
>CAIWTL010000020.1 GCA_903915555.1 uncultured Micrococcales bacterium
CCGGTCTCCACTTCGCCGGCGGGCCGCTGCGGTTTGAGTGCCTGCGTGCCCTCGCGCTCGACCTCCGCCGAGGTGGGGGTGAACGACTCCACCTGGCCGATGGCCTCGCGGGTCTCCTGGAAGACCTGCTCGAGACGCTGCTGGAAGTGCCGCAGGGCCTCCGCGGCCTCGTCGACGGTGATGTCCCCGCGGCCGATCAGCTGCTCGGTGTAGTTCTTCCGCACCGACCGCTTCTGGTCGATGATCGCGTACATGAGCGGCTGGGTCAGGGAGGGGTCGTCGGCCTCGTTGTGACCGCGACGCCGGTAGCAGACGAGGTCGATCACGACGTCCTTCTGGAACCGCTGCCGGAACTCGAACGCCAGTTTCGCGACCTCGACCACGGCCTCGGGGTCGTCGCCGTTGACGTGGAACACCGGGGCCTGGATCATCCGGGCGACATCGGAGGAATAGACCGACGACCTGCTGTACTGCGGCGACGTGGTGAAGCCGACCTGGTTGTTCACGATGATGTGGATGGTCCCGCCTGTCCGGTAACCCTGCAGTTGGGACAGGTGCAGGGTCTCGGCGACGACCCCCTGCCCGGCGAAGGCCGCATCGCCGTGCATCAGGATGGGGAGCACGTCGTGACGGCGGTCCTTCGGGAGCAGGTCCTGCTTGGCGCGGACGATCCCTTCGAGGACCGGGTCGACCGCCTCCAGATGCGACGGGTTCGCCGCGAGGTAGACCTTGGTCGTGGCCCCGTCGGCGGACCGGAACTCACCCGTGGTCCCGAGGTGGTACTTGACGTCGCCGGACCCTTGCACGGAGTCCATCCCGTAGTTGCCCTCGAACTCGCGGAAGATCTGGGCGTAGGACTTCCCGGCCATGTTCGCCAGCACGTTCAGGCGTCCCCGGTGGGGCATGCCGATGCAGACCTCGAGGATCCCTTCGTGGGCGGCGGAGTCGAGGACGGCATCGATCATCGGGATGACCGACTCGCCGCCCTCGAGCGAGAACCGCTTCTGCCCCACATACTTCGTGTGGAGGAAAGTCTCGAAGGCTTCGGCCTCGTTGAGCTTGCGCAGGATGCGCAGCTGCTCCTCGCGCGGCACCCGCTCGTGGGGCACCTCGACACGATTCTGGATCCAGGCGCGCTGGTCGGGGTCCTGGATGTGCATGTACTCGATGCCGACCGTGCGGCAGTAGGAGTCCCGCAGTACCCCCAGGATCTCCCGCAGCCGCATCAGCGGTAGGCCACCGAACCCCCCGGTCGCGAACTCGCGGTCCAGGTCCCACAGGGTCAGTTCGTGGCTCATCACCTCCAGGTCGGGGTGCGAGCGCTGGTGGTACTCGAGGGGGTCGATGTCCGCCATGAGGTGCCCGCGCACCCGGAAGGCGTGGATGACCTCCTGGACGCGGGCCGTCTTGGACAGATCGGTCTCGTGTGTGGCGGAGATGTCCTGGCCCCACCGGATGGGAACGTAGGGGATCCGCAGGGAGTGGAAGACCTCGTCGTAGAAATCGTCCTCGCCCAGCAGGTACTGGTGGATGCGACGGAGGAACTCCCCTGACTGTGCACCCTGGATGATGCGGTGGTCGTAGGTGGAGGTCAGCGTCATGGTCTTGGAGACGGCGTTGCGGGCGAGTGTCTCGGCGCTGGCGCCCTGCCACTCGGCGGGGTAGTCCATCGCGCCCACCCCGACGATGCATCCCTGCCCCGGCATGAGCCGTGGGACCGAGTGGACGGTGCCGAGGCCGCCGGGATTGGTGAGGGTGAGCGTGGTGCCGGCGAAGTCCTCCACCGTCAGTTTCCCGGTGCGTGCCTTGCGCACGATGTCCTCGTAGGTGGCCCAGAACTGGGCGAAGTCCATGGTCTCCGCGGCTTTGATGCTGGGTACCAGCAACTGCCGTGTCCCGTCGGGCTTGGCGAGATCGATCGCCAGGCCGAAGTTGACGTGGGCGGGGGTGACGATCGCGGGTTTGCCGTCGGCGGTCTCGGTGAACGACGCGTTCATCTCCGGCATGGTCTTGAGCGCCTTGACCACAGCGAAGCCGATGAGGTGGGTGAACGACACCTTGCCGCCGCGGGCGCGCTTGAGGTGGTTGTTGATGACGGTCCGGTTGTCGAAGAGCAGCTTCACCGGGACCGAGCGGACGCTGGTCGCCGTGGGGATCGACAGTGACGACTCCATATTCGTCACGACGCGGGCGGCGACACCCCGCAGTGGCGCCGAGTCGGTCTCGGTCGCGTTCTCGGGTGGCTCCACGATCTTGGGCAGTGCCATCGTGGCCGGGGTGGGGGCCAGGATCCGATCCCCCTCGAGTGCGGTGGGAGGTGCCCTCGGGGGGTGCGCGACGGGAGTGTGGGGGTCGGGCGTCCCCGGTGTGGGGACGCTGGGTTCGGGAGTGGGTGCCGGGGCGGCCGGAACGGTCACGGACCCCGGCGGCGGCGTCGGGACGACGACCCCCGCCTCGACGACCCCCGCCTCGACAACCGGCTCGATGACGGGCTGACCGGTGGTCGTGTCGATGACTGTGGCGGTGTCGCGCAGAGCGTCGTCACGGACCTGGTTGTAGGTGCCGGGCTTGTAGTCGGTGAAGAAGTCCCACCAGGCGGGGTCCACCGATTCCCGATCCCTCAGGTATTGCTCGTACAGCTCGTCGACGAGCCATTCGTTCGGGCCGAAGGGGGTGCTCAGGGGAGTCTCGGCAGTCACACGCCGGCCTTTCTGCGATGTCGCGGTGGCTCCAGGGTAGTCCTCGCCGTCCTCAGGGACGAGCGCGGCCGGTCACGTGATGTCACGTCGCAATGTGGTTCCCGTCGCGACCGCGGCGAGTGCGACGGCGTAGCCCAGCAGCAGGGCCACCCCCGCGGCCGGCGACATCTGGTCGGCCCCTCCGACGACGGCCTGGGCCGCGCCCCCCGGGAGCCACGGTGCCACCGACGGCAGGAGACCGCCGATGATGCCCTCGAGGACGAGCATCCACAGGATCCCCACCACCACCGCCGCGAGCTGGTTGGTGATCAGGGTCCCGACGGCCACACCCAGCACGGCGTAGAGGGCGTAGACGACGGCGGCGCCGGATGTCGTCCCCAGAACGGCGGATACGGACACGGGGGCATGGGGGTCGGGGAGGAAGAGCACCACCATCGACACGACGGTCACTGCCGCGGCCAGCGCCAGCAGGACACCCATCGCGGCCGCGACGATGCATTTGGCGATCACCACCTTCCACCGCCGCGGCTCCGTGAGGAACGTGTCGGTGACGGTGCCGTGCCGGTACTCGCCGGTGAAGGACAGGATCCCGATGAGCAGCGCGACGACCGAGGCGCTGCCGATGGTGGAGAGAAGTCCGGTGAGCGCCTCCGGCTGCGTCAGGTCCAGGGAGTTGAGGCCCTCCTCCGCCGCGACCCCCGACAGCAGGAGATAGGGCAGCGTCGACAGGGCCACCAGCACGACTCCGATGAGCAGCATGATCCACCACAGCCGCAGGGAGAAGGTCTTGCGCCATTCGGAGGCCACGAGGTCGATCACGGCGCCTCGCCCCGGTCTGAGGTGAGCCGCAGGAAGACGTCCTCCAGTTCGGGGGTGTCCTCGCTCAGTCCATGGATCTCGAGCTTGAGCAGCCAGGCGAGATGCCCCACCTGCGCAGCGGTCAGCCCTGACACCACGAGGTCGCTCGACGTCCCCTGCACGGTCGCTCCCACGTTGCGGGCTGCTGCCGCCAGGTGCTCCAGTGCCGGTCCACTCACCCGCGTCACACCACCGGTTCCCACCACCGTCGCCAGCGGTCCGGAGGCCACGAGTCGCCCCCGGTCGATGATCACCACGTCATCGACCGTCTGGTGCATCTCCGCCAACTGGTGGCTGGAGACCAGGACAGTGCGGCCCTCATCGGCCAGGCCGCGAAGGAAGGTCCGCAGCCACGCGATGCCTGCCGGGTCGAGCCCGTTGGCGGGCTCGTCCAGGATGAGGACCCGTGGGTCGGTGAGCAGGGCGAGGGCCAGGCACAGCCGCTGGCGCATGCCGAGGGAGAACTGCCCGGACCGGCGGTCCTTCGCGTCGGCGAGTCCCACGAAGTCGAGCGTCCGGTCCACACCGTCCGCACCGATACCGACCGCCCGGGCGCGGATCATCAGATGCTGGCGAGCCGTCCGCGCGGGATGGAGGCCTTCGACGTCGAGGACAGCGCCGACGAGTGTCGTCGGACGGGCGATCTCCCGATAGGGGGTCCCGCCGATGAGCGCTGTGCCCGAGGTCGGCGCCACGAGGCCGAGGAGACAACGCAGCGTCGTCGTCTTCCCCGCCCCGTTGGGGCCGAGGAAACCGGTGATGCGCCCCGGTTCCACCCGGAAGCCCAGATCGTCGACGGCGGGATCCCGTCTGCCGAACCGCTTGGTCAATCCGATGACTTCGATGTCCGCCGGTGGCGCGTCCTGCATCCCCCCACTGTCGCCGTCCGGAGTGGTCCGCGTCCGGCGTTTCCCGCGGCTTGTCAGGTCACGGCTCGACCCGTACACCCTTCCAGAACGCCACATGGTCGGCGATCTGCGCCGCCGCGGCCAGTGGCGCGGGGTAGTACCAGGCGGCGTCCTTGTTCACCTCACCGTCGACGGTGATCGTGTAGTAGGCGGCCGTGCCCTTCCACGGACAGATCGTCGTGGTGTCCGATTCGCTCAGATACTCCCGGTGCACGGAGTCGGGGGGGAAGTACTGATTGCCCTCCACCTCCACCGTGTCGTCGGACTCCGCGATGACCCTGTCGTTCCAGACCGCGCGCACGCCTGTCCCCTCTCGTCGAGACCCTCTGGTCGAGCCTCATCCTGCGCTGTGCTGCGCGCGGTCGCATCCTGGCGGGCACACTGTCAGGCGATGGTCGAGATGAGCCTGCGTGAGCGCCTGACGGATGTCGCCCCCACGTCGGCGACCTGGCCGTCCGCCGTCCGACGCGGTGGCGTGATGGCGAGCGTCCTCGTCGTCGGGGTGGCCAGTGGTCACTTCGAGGCGGCGGTGGCCGCCACCACCGGGGCACTCAACATCGCCCTGCTCGACGTGGCGGTCCCACGGGCGGTGCTGGCCCGCGCCCTGGCGCTGTGTGTCGTGACCACGACTGTGGTGGGATTCGCGGCCGTGGTGGTCGGGGGCTCGTGGTGGGTGGTGCCCTTTCTCGGAGTTCTCGCGTTCCTCCAGGGTGCATGGGCCGGGGCGGGGGTGGCCGTCGCCAACGCCACGATCGCCAACATGATCACCGCGATCCTGTTCTCCGTGGTTCCGGGTGGGCTCGGGCAGGCGGGTTTCGTGGCCGGGTGGTTGGCGGTGGGCGCCGTCATCGAGTCGGTGGTCGCGCTCGTGGCCTGGCGATGGGAGCGGCAGGGGCTCGTGCGCCGGCAGATCGCGGTCTCGATCCGGGCCCGGCGGCACGGCGACACGGTCACCTCGCGGCGGTGGGCTTCGGCGGCCCGGGCCACGATGGTGTCAGCGGGGTTCGACGAGGAGGAGGTGGCAGGGTTCGGTCGCCTTCTGGACGCCGTCGAATCACCGGCCGGGTTCATGGATGCGGACATGCGTGCCGCCGAGCGGCGGCTGCGGCACCTCCCGGGACCGTCGGACGGGCCGCTCGTCGGGGCTGTTCCCGCGCCGGGTCGCGGGTCGGGGGCGGCGTCCGTCATCCGGCCCCGGATGTCCGAGAGGTGGCGCTACGTCCGCTCCCTGATGGAACCGGGAACCACATCGTTCGACGCCGGGCTGCGGATGGCGGTGCTGGTCACCGTGGGAGCGATCGTGGTCGAGGTCGCCGATGTCCCGCAGGGCCACTGGGTGCTGCTGGTCTTCGCGCTCGCTGTCCGTCCGGACTACTCCGGGACGGTCGTCTCCCTCATGGCGAGAGTCATCGGCGTGATCGGGGGAGTGGTGGCGACGTGGGCGTTCGTGACCGCGACGGACGCGTCCGTCGTCGCCCAACTGGTCGTCGTGGTTCCGGCGGCTGTCCTGACCTGCCGGTGGCTCATGGGCAACGCGATCCTGTTCTTCTTCTGGTTGACGGTGTTCGTGTCGATCCTTGTGGACGTGGCCGTCCCGGGCGCCGGCCTCGGGCCGCAGCGCATCGTTGCAACGATCATCGGCGTGGCGATCGCCCTGGTCGTGTCAGCATTGTGGCCCGGCTGGCGGCGCGCGACGCGCGAGTGACCGGTCGCGCCGAGGGCCGACCGAGTGCGACCGCCAGCGTCTCGGCGAAAGCAGTCGTGTCCCCCACCACGTCGGTCGTGCGGGCGTCGCGGGAAGCCGCCGCGGCGCGGATGCGGTCGCCGAAGAACCCGTCAGCGGCCAGGAACGGCACCACGACCGATCCCGGCCGCGCATGATCGGTGATGGCCGATACCGACAGTGCGATGCTCACCCGCCCGATCCCGTACGGCTCGCGCAATGCATCGGCGAGTGCGGCGAACCGCGGGCCGATCTCCGGGCGGGTGCTGCCTGCGCTCGCGATGACCACGTCGTCGCATCCCGGTCCCGCCAGTCCCGCCACAACCCCTGCGAAGTCGGCGGGGTGCGGGGGTGCTCCCAGTGTCACCCGCCTGCCGTCGTGGGCGAGAAGCACGGGGATGTCGTTGCGCCAGTGGTAGCCGGCGGTGAACAGCAGGGGGACCACCGTCGTATGCCCTGGCGCCATCCCCGGCCCACCGTCGGGGCTGGCGAGCGCCTCGACGGCCGACGGAGTGTCGTGTTCGAGGAAGGAGGCTGTGACGTCGTATCCCACGAGTCGCTGCAGCCTCTCTGCGAGGCGGCCGATCCCGGCGCCGTGGCGCGGATCGGGACTCCCGTGCGCGATCAGGACGACGCGCTCGTCGTAGCTGGCGGGCGCGCCGGTCGTGGGGATGTCGGGGTGGGTGAGTGTCATGGCTGCCAGCCGTGACCGGCGTCGACGGAGGCTCTGGCCAGGTCGCCGAGATCGGTGCGCAGTCCCGCCACCTCGCCGATGACGATGACGGCGGGGGAGGCTGCGCCCGCCTGTGCGGCCCGTCCGGCGATCGTTGCCAGGGTTCCGGTCACGGTGGTCTGCTCCGGCGTCCAGCCGCCGCTCACCACTGCCGCCGGCAGGTCCGCGGGTCGGCCGTGCTCGATGAGGGCAGCAGCGGTGTCCGCCAGGTGCCGGACACCCATGAGGAGGACGAGTGTGGTGTCCGAGGGTGTGCAGGCCGCCCGGCGGACCACCTCGTCGCTGCCGTCGTGCGCCGAGAGCATCAGGAAGGACGTCGAGACTCCGCGGTGGGTGACCGGGATCCCAGCTGCCGCGGGAACCGAGACCGCGGACGTGACCCCCGGAACGACCTCGACCGGGACCCCGGCCGCCAGGCAGGCCAGCGCCTCCTCGCCACCTCGACCCAGGACGAATGGGTCGCCCCCCTTGAGTCGGACTACGACCAGGCCGTCCCGGGCGCGGTCCACGAGCAGATCGTTGATGTCCTCCTGCGGCAGGGCATGTCGCCCCGGGGCCTTGCCCACGTCGACGATCTCGACGCCATCGGGCAGCCCTGCCAGGACCGCGGTGGGTGCGAGCCGGTCGGTCACCACCACGTCGGCCAGTGACAACAGTCGGCGGGCGCGGACCGTCAGGAGATCCGGATCCCCGGGCCCACCCCCCACGAGGTATACGTGTCCGCGGCGTCCGGCTCTGCGCTGGCGCCGTACCGGGAGGAGCCCCTCCGCGGCCAAGTCGGTCACCGCGTCCCGCAGTATCTGGGCTCGCCGAGGGTCCCGGCCGGCGTTGACTGCGAACTGCACGCCGTCGACGGTGTGGGCGGTGGCCGCGCTCCATGCGGGGGAGCGCTGCGCGTCGCCAGCCCGGACACTCCAGATGTGGTTGCGATCCGCGGCGGCCACGACGGCGTCGTCGACGGCAGCGTCGCCCGTGCAGGCGTGGACGAGCCAGGCGCCGTCGACGTCGGAGTCACGGAATTCGCGCAACCGGACCTCGATGTCGCCGGCCTGGCTGCGCTCCTGTAGGCCTTCGGTGAGCCATGGGCTCACCACGGTGACCACGGCCCCGCCGTGGCGCAGCGCGGTGGTCCGGCGTTCGGCCACCGGGCCGCCTCCCACGACGACGACACCTCGGCCGGTCAGATCCAGGAAGAGGGGGTAATCGGCGTTCACAGGTGCAACCCGCATTCGATCTTGGTGCGGCCCTGCCAGCGGCCGTCCCGGTCGGATCCGCCATCGACGACGGGGCGCGTGCACGGAGAGCACCCGATGGACCGGTAGCCGACGTCACGCAACGGGTTGTGCATGATGCCGTACTTGTCGATGCAGGCATCCAGCGCCTCGTCGCTGAAGGCGGCGATGGGATTGATCTTGATCATGCCGTGTTTGTCGTCCCACGACACCAGTGGCGTATCGGCGCGCCCAGCGTGGTCGCTGCGGCGCAGGCCGGTGGCCCACGCGTCGTAGCCGCGCAGCGCTGCGTCCATGGGGGCGGTCTTGCGCAAGGCGCAGCACAGGTCGGGGTCCCGCTCCCACAGGTTCTCCCCGTAACGGTGGTCCTGTTCGGCGACCGTCAGGTCCGGCTCCAGGGAACGGACATTGACCGGGTACATCGCGGCCACCGCGTCCCGCAGCCCACGAGTTTCCGCGAAGTGGTATCCGGTGTCGGCGAACAGCAGGTCGACCCCGGGGAGCGCCCGCGCACCGAGGCAGGCCATGACCCCGTCGGAGAACGAGACGGCCACCGCGATGCGGTGGACCCCGAGCCGTACCCCGAACCACGAGAGCAGGCCCAGCGGGTCGGCGTCGTCGTCGAAGAGGAACAGCGCCTCCTCGATGAGTCCCCGCAACTCCTTCTCGGACCGTCGGGGTGGCGCCAGTGGGACGTCGACGCTCATCGCAGGTCCGCCTCGTCGGCGCGGATGCTCCACTGGGCGAACGTCTCGTCGTCCTGCCGTTGGTCGCTGAAGCGTCCCAGGACGCGGTCGACGTAGTCGGGCAGTTCGTCCGCGGCGAGACGCAGTCCCCGCGGTGAACGGCCGAAGCCGGACTCGTCGCCCAGGGAACCGCCCAGATGGACCTGGAACCCCTCGGACTGGTCGCCGTCGGCATCGGTGGCCAGGACCCCCTTGAGGCCGATGTCGGCCACCTGGAACCGTGCGCAGGAGTTGGGGCAGCCGTTGACGTGGATCGCCAGCGGCAGGTCCCAGTCGGGGCGACGGGTCTCGAGCTGTGACACCAGATCCGCGGTTCGGGACTTGGTCTCCGAGATCGCCAACTTGCAGTACTCGATGCCGGTGCAGGCCATGGCCGCCCGTCGGAAGCGTGACGGGCCGACCTGGAGGTCCAGCTCCTCGAGTTCCGCGGCGAGTCCGTCGGTGCGGTCGCCGGGGACGTCCAGGATCACGAACTTCTGGTGCGCGGTCAGCCTGATACGGCCGGATCCGTATTCCTCGGCCAGGTCGGCGATCCGGCTGAGGACGGTCCCGGAGATACGGCCCACGGTGGGGGCCGCCCCCACGTAGTAGCGGCCGTCCTTCTGCAGGTGGACCCCCACATGGTCGCGGGCGTCGGGCGCCGGGGGCGGGGGTGGGGGGCCGTCGACAAGGGGACGGTGCAGGTACTCGGTCTCGAGGACCTCGCGGAACCGCTCGGGGCCCCAGTCGGCGACGAGGAACTTCAGCCGGGCCTTGTTGCGCAGTCGCCGGTAGCCGTAGTCGCGGAAGATCCGGATCACACCGAACCACACGTCAGGGACGTCCTCGAGCGGCACCCAGGCGCCCAGCCGCACACCCAGCTTGGGAACCGTCGACAGGCCACCGCCGACCCACACGTCGAACCCCGGACCGTGCTCGGGGTGGACGACGCCCTGGAAGGCGATGTCATTGATCTCGTGGGCGACGTCCTGGCGGGGTGAGCCGGAGATGGCGCTCTTGAACTTCCGCGGCAGGTTCGCCAGGTCGGGGTCGCCGATGTGGCGACGCAGGATCTCGTCGATGGCGGGCGTCCCGTCGATGATCTCGTCGGCTGCGACGCCGGCCACGGGTGACCCCAGGATCACGCGGGGGGTGTCACCACACGCTTCCGTCGTACCCAGCCCGACTGCCTCGAGCCGCCGCCAGATCTCCGGCACGTCCTCGATGCGGATCCAGTGGAGTTGGATGTTCTGGCGGTCGGAGATGTCGGCCGTGTCGCGCGCGAACTCCTGCGAGATGCCGGCGATGACCCGAGCCTGCTCCCCTGTCAGGGCGCCCCCGTCACTGCGTACACGCATCATGAAGTACTCATCGTCGAGTTCCTCGGGCGGCAGGGAGGCGGTCTTCCCGCCGGGAATCCCGGGGCGCCGCTGGGTGTACAGGCCCCACCAGCGCATGCGGCCCCGCAGGTCGTCGGCGGGGATCGAGCCGAAGCCTTCCTTGCTGTAGACCTCCTCGATGCGGGTCCGCACGTTGAGGCCGTTGTCCTCGGACTTGAAGCGCTCGTTGTCGTTGAGGGGGTCGGTCTGGCCCAGCGCCCACTGGCCCTCGGGGCGCGGCTTGCGCGCGGGCTTGGCGGTGGTGTCGGTCATCGGGAGGTCTCCGGTGGATCGGGGACGCCCGGTGCTCGAGGTGAATGCGGCCGTGGGTGGCCGGGGATTCGCCCGAGCACACGCACGTCCGAGGACGGGGCTCAGGCGGAACAACACATGCAGCAACACATCACCGGGGCGGTGGTGGTCGCTGAACGCATGCCGTCATCATGCACCATGCGGGGCCGGCACACCAGCCCGGGGGCCTGATGGGCCGTCGGGCCTCGGTGGGCTTCCGGCAGATGGACAGCCGCAGGCGGGTGGTGATCCGAACCACTTCCCCGAAGGTACTTAGGGTTGCCTAAGTTCATTCGGCTATCGTGAGGGAGACCGGAAGGACTCCTATGAAGCGACTCGTCGCCGCCGCGGCCGCAGCACTGCTGCCGGCGGCCCTGCTCACCGCCTGTTCCGCTGACTCGCAGCCTGCGGGGTCGGCCGCCCCACCGGCCGACCTGACGGTCTATTCCGGACGAACCGAGAATCTGATCGGCCCCATCATCGACAGATTCGAGGCAGAGACCGGGACGGCCGTGGACGTCCGCTACGGGGACTCCGCGGATCTGGCTCTGCTCATCGAACAGGAGGGTGACCGGTCGCCCGCGGATGTGTTCATCTCCCAGAGCCCGGGCGCCATCGGTTACCTGACCGACCGGGGCCTGCTGTCGAAGGTCGACGCCGAGACCCTCGATGTCGTCGACAAGGACCTGCGCAATGCCGACGGCAGGTGGGTGGGCTTCAGCGGGCGGGTGCGGGCGCTCGTCTACAACACCGACCAGGTCGACCCCAAGACGCTGCCGAAGTCGGTCTTCGACCTGACCGCCCCGGAGTATGCGGGCAAGGTGGCGGTTGCTCCGACGAACGGCTCCTTCCAGGACTTCGTGACCGCAATGCGCCTGCAGGAGGGCGATGCGGTCGCCGAGGGATGGCTCAAGGGGATGGCCGACAACGGTTCCCCGAACTACGCGGACAACACCTCCATCGTCCAGGCGGTCGCGCGGGGGGAGGTCCCGATGGGCCTGGTGAACCACTACTACAACGAAAGAGCCTTGGCCGAGGACCCCACGAGCCCGACGGACAACTACTTCTTCGAGTCCGGTGACATCGGCTCACTGCTCATCACCACCGCGATCGGTGTGCTCGAGTCGTCGGACGACCAGAAGGGCGCCCAGGACCTCGCCAGGTTCCTCCTCGCCGCCGAGGCACAGGAGTTCTTCAGCAACGAGACCTACGAGTACCCCCTCGCCAAGGGCGCCAAGGCCAACCCCGCGCTCCCCGACCTGAAGGACATCAACGTCACCACCTTCGACCTCGACAAGTTGGGTGGCGGTCTGGAGACGACCCTGCAGATGATCGAAGCCAGTGGCCTCACCACTACTTCGTGACAACGCCCGGCGGGCTCCCGGACCCACCCGCAGGCGGCGGCGCTCCGGGCCGGTGCTGTCGGTCGGGGTCGTCGTCGTCGCCGTTCTCTTCGCCGCTCCTTTCGTCTTCCTGGTCGCGGGCGCGCTCGAGGCGGGGGGCCGCGTCGGGGATATCCTCGTGTCGGAGGCGATCCGTCGCCCGCTGGCCAACACCCTCCTGCTGGGCGCCTCGGTCGCGGTGGCCACGATGGTGTTGGGGACGGTTCTTGCGGTCCTCGTGGGACGGTCGGACCTGCCGGGTCGGGCGATGTGGCGGGTGGTCCTCGCGCTGCCCCTGGTGATCCCCACGTTCGTGGGTGCCACTGCCCTCATCGCCGCCACGGGGCGAGGAGGTCTGATACCCGCACTGCCCAGGGTGGAGGGTTTCGCCGGCTCCCTCCTCGTTCTG
Source organism: uncultured Micrococcales bacterium (assembly GCA_903915555.1). GTDB lineage: Bacteria > Actinomycetota > Actinomycetes > S36-B12 > CAIWTL01. The sequence goes on from CAIWTL010000020.1 coordinate 12,340, forward strand.
GTCGTCTTCACCTACCCGTACGTCTTCCTGCCCGTCCTGGCGAAGGTGAGCACCACCCCCGCGTCGGCGGAGGAGGCTGCCCGGCTCCTGGGCCATGGTGCATGGCGCACGACCCTCCGGGTGCTCGTCCCCCAACTGTGGCCCGCCATCACCGCCGGGGGACTGCTGGTCTTCCTCTATTGCCTCAGCGAGTTCGGTGCGGTCGCGCTGTTGCGGTACGACACCCTGACGCGCAGCATCTACGCCTCCCGTCTGCTGGACCGGGAACTGTCCCTCACCCTGGGCCTGATCCTCGCTGTGATAGCTCTCGCTGTCTCCCTCCTGATGCGTCGGGGCGGTGAGTCGTATACGGCGGCCGTCGGTCGCGGCGGTTCGCGGATCACTCTTCGCCTGGGGCCCGTTACTCCGGTGGCGTTCCTGGTATGCGCCCTGCCGGTGGCGATCGGGGTCGTCGCCCCCGTCGCGGTATTCCTGACCTGGGTCCTGCGCGGCTCGGGAACCGTCGGTGTCGGCTACTCCGGATGGGGCGACGACCTCGGGTTCCTCGTCCAACCCGTCGTGGGATCCACCGCGGCATCCGTCAGCGCTGCCGTGGTCGCCCTGGTCGTCACCCTTCCGGTCGCCTTCGCGCAGGTCCGACGGCCCGCGCGCTGGGTCGACGGGGCGGCCGGGATCGTCACGTCGGTCTTCGCCATCCCCGGCCTGGTGGTGGCGCTCGCGCTGGTGTCCTGGGCCGTCGGGGCCCCGGCGGCACTGGGGTGGCTGTACCAGAGCTTCCCCTTGCTCATCCTGGGATACGTCCTGCACTTCGGCGCCCAGTCCCTGCGGGGCGGCGCCGCCGCCCTGACGGGGGTCTCGCCACGGTTCGACGAAGCCGCGGCCACATTGGGCGCCGGCCCGCGCCGCCGGTTCCTGGCGGTGGACCTGCCCATGGTGCTCCCGGGTCTGCTGGCGGCCGGCGGACTCGTGCTGCTGTCGACGATCAAGGAGTTGCCCGCGACCCTCCTGCTCGCGCCCACCGGGTTCCGCACCCTCGCGACCACCATCTGGGGGGCCGCGACCGACGGTTTCTACGCGGAGGTCGGCATCGCGTCGCTCGTGCTCATCGCCCTCAGCGCGGTCCTGACCTGGCTGCTCGTGCTGCGGGGGCAGACCCGCCGCTGACGAGGGCCGCCGCTGCCTGGTGGGCGTACGCTGCGGACGTGGACGTGACGACCGCAATCCTCACGGGGCTGGGCCTGGCCGCCGCTGCGGGCCTCAACGCGTACATCCCGCTGTTGGTCGTGGGTCTCCTCGGCGCGGTGGACTGGATCACCCTCCCGCAGCCCTACAGTGCCCTCGAGAACCCGTGGGTCCTCGGTGTCGTCGCCGCACTGCTGGCGGTCGAGGTGCTCGCCGACAAGGTGCCCGCGGTCGACTCGCTCAACGACATCGTCGGGACGGTGGTGCGCCCGGCGGCCGGGGCGGTGCTCTTCGCGGCGAGCACCGGGGTGACGGGCACACTCTCCCCGGAACTGTCCCTCGTGCTCGGTCTCGTCACGGCCGGCGCCGTTCACGGGACCAAGGCGGCGGCGCGGCCGGTCCTCAACGCCGGGACCGCCGGTGCGGCGGCTCCGGTGGTCAGCACCATCGAGGACACCGTCTCGCTGGTGCTCGCCCTTGTCGCGATCTTCGTCCCGGTGCTGGTCGTGGTGTTCTTCGTGGTCTTCACCGTCTGGGCGGTCCGCGCCATCCGCAGCCGCCGCGGTCGGCGTCGGGCCTCGGCTCCCGCCTGAGCCGGGGAGTCCGCCGATGGCGTGGGAGGGCGGACCCGGGCGATACTGTCGTCAGGTCCACCTCATCACTACCGGGCCCTCCGGGGCAGCCGGGCAGTGGTCGCACAGATCGGAGTTCGACGTGGCAGGCGTGTCGCTGGACTCCGTGTCCAAACGCTTCGGCTCCTGTCAGGCCGTGTGCGACGTCTCACTGGCGGTCCCCACGGGTCATCAACTGGTCCTGTTGGGCCCCAGCGGCTGCGGCAAGACGACGCTGCTGCGGCTCATCGCGGGTCTCGAGGGCCTCGACAGCGGTGTCATCCGGATCGGTGACGAGGTCGTCGCGCGGCCCGGCTTCGGCCTGCCTCCCGAGAAGCGCCGTGTCGGGATGGTCTTCCAGGACTGGGCGCTGTTCCCCCACATGACGGTCGCCAAGAACGTGTCGTTCGGACTGACGCGGGCGCAGATCGCCGACGGTCGGGTGGCCGAGGCGCTGCGACTCGTCCACATGGACCACCTGGCGGACCGTCGGCCGCACGAGTTGTCCGCGGGGCAGGCCCAGCGCGTCGCACTCG
>CAIWTL010000021.1 GCA_903915555.1 uncultured Micrococcales bacterium
GCTGCTGGGTGATCATCGAGTACGGGCCGGTCGACCGCGCGTGGATCTTGTCGTCCACGAGGTGCAGCAGCTTCAGGATGTAGATGTATCCGACGGAGACAGGCTCGGGGTACGGCTCGCCGGAGCGTCCGTCGAAGAGCTTCGCCTTGCCGTCCTTGTCGACCAGCACGGTGCCGTCCTCGTCGGGGCGGGCGTGCTCCATGAGCGCCGCGAGCGCGTCCTCGCGGGCACCGTCGAACACCGGGGTGGCCACGTTGGTGCCGGGGGGCGCCGAGAGCGTGCCCTCCGGGAACGCCTCGGCCCGCGGGTCGTCCGCAGGGACGTCCCATCCGGCCTTGGCCACCCATCCGAGGTGCGTCTCGAGGATCTGGCCGAGGTTCATCCGGCGCGGCACGCCGAGCGGGTTGAGCACGACGTCGACCGGGGTCCCGTCCTCGAGGAACGGCATGTCCTCGATCGGCAGGATCTTGGCGATGACCCCCTTGTTGCCGTGCCGACCGGCGAGTTTGTCGCCCTCGGTGATCTTGCGCTTCTGCGCGACGTAGACGCGGACCATCTGGTTCACGCCCGGGGGCAGTTCGTCGCCCTCGTCCCGGTCGAAGATGCGGGTTCCGATGACCTTGCCGCTCTCGCCGTGGGGGACACGCAGCGAGGTGTCGCGGACCTCCTTGGCCTTCTCCCCGAAGATCGCGCGCAGCAGACGCTCCTCGGGCGTGAGCTCCGTCTCGCCCTTGGGGGTCGTCTTCCCGACGAGGATGTCACCGGACTGCACATCGGCACCGACCCGCACGATCCCGCGCTCGTCGAGTTCGGCGAGCGCCTCCTCCGAGAGGTTGGGGATGTCCCGGGTGATCTCCTCGGGGCCGAGCTTGGTGTCGCGCGCGTCGACCTCGTGCTCCTCGATGTGGATGCTCGACAGCACGTCGTCGCGGACGAGCCGCTCGGACAGGATGATGGCGTCCTCGTAGTTGTGACCCTCCCACGGCATGAACGCCACGAGGAGGTTCTTGCCGAGGGCCAGTTCGCCGTTGTCGGTCGACGGGCCGTCGGCGATGACCTGACCGGCCTCGACCCGCTGCCCCACCTCGACGATGGGACGCTGGTTGTACGACGTCCCCTGATTGGAGCGACGGAACTTGTGCAGCCGATAGTCCCGGATGGCACCGTCGTCGGACTGGACCGAGATGAGATCGGCCGACACCTCGATGACCCCGCCGGACTCCTCCGCGACGACCACGTCACCGGCGTCCTTGGCGGCGTTGAACTCCATACCGGTCCCGACGAGCGGGGCCTCGGCACGCAGCAGTGGCACGGCCTGGCGCTGCATGTTCGAGCCCATGAGGGCGCGGTTGGCGTCGTCGTGCTCGAGGAAGGGGATCATCGCGGTCGCCACGGACACCATCTGGCGCGGGGAGACGTCGACGTAGTCGACCTCGTTGCCGGGCACGTAGTCGACCTCACCGCCCTTGCGGCGGACCAGGACCCGGTCCTCGGCGAAGGTGCCGTCGGCGTTGAGCGCCGAGTTCGCCTGGGCGATGACGTGCCGGTCCTCCTCGTCGGCGGACAGGTAGTCGACGGTGGCGGTCACGACGCCGTCCTCCACGCGCCGGTACGGCGTCTCGACGAAACCGAACGGGTTGACCCGGCCGTAGGTCGCCAAGGAACCGATGAGCCCGATGTTGGGACCCTCAGGAGTCTCGATGGGGCACATGCGGCCGTAGTGGGACGGGTGGACGTCGCGGACCTCGAAGCCCGCGCGCTCGCGGGACAGACCACCGGGACCGAGCGCGGACAGCCGGCGCTTGTGGGTCAGACCCGCCAACGGGTTGGTCTGGTCCATGAACTGCGACAACTGGGAGGTCCCGAAGAACTCCTTGATGGCGGCCGCCAGGGGCGTGATCTTGATGAGGGACTGGGGCGTGATCGCCTCGACGTCCGAGGTGCCCATCTTCTCGCCGACCAGACGCGCCATGCGGGTCAGGCCCGTGCGGATCTGGTTCTGGATCAACTCCCCGACCGTACGCAGTCGACGGTTGCCGAAGTGGTCGATGTCGTCGGTCTCCACCGGGATCTCGCCGCGGGGGGACTCGATGGTCTCCTGGCCGGCGTGCAGGGCCGCCAGGTACTCGATGGTGGCGACGATGTCCTCGTCGGTGAGCACGACCTCGGACGGGGGCAGTTCGAGTCCGAGCTTCTTGTTGACCTTGTAGCGACCGACCTTGGCGAGGTCGTAGCGCTTCGGGTTGAAGTAGTAGTTGTCGAGCAGGTTGCGGCCCGCATCCACGGTCGGCGGTTCGCCCGGACGCATCTTGCGGTAGATGTCCAGCAGCGCCTCGTCCTGCGTGGTGGCCTTGTCGGTCTCGAGCGTCTTCATCATCGACTCGTACTGACCGAACCGCTCCGCGATCTGCTCCGACGTCCAGCCGAGGGCCTTCAGCAGGATGGTCGCGGGCTGCTTGCGCTTGCGGTCCAGGCGGACGCTGACGACGTCCTTCTTGTCGATCTCGAACTCCAACCACGCGCCGCGGCTGGGGATGACGCGGGCGAAGTAGACGTCCTTGTCAGCGGTCTTCTCGACCTGGCTCTCGAAGTAGACGCCCGGTGAACGCACCAGCTGCGACACCACGACACGCTCGGTGCCGTTGATGATGAAGGTGCCCTTGTCCGTCATGAGCGGGTAGTCGCCCATGAAGACCGTCTGCGACATGGAGACGTCGGTCTCGCGGTTCTCGAACGTCGCGGTCACGAACAGCGGCGCGGCGTAGGTGAGGTCCTTCTCACGGCACTCGTCCACCGAGGCCTTGGGGGGCTCGAAGTGGAAGTCCTTGAAGGACAGGGACATGCGGTCCTGGGAGTCGGTGATCTCGCCGATCTCCTCGAAGACCTCCTCCATGCCGGACTTGAGCGGGACGTCGTCGCGTCCGCCGGCCTTGGCCGCGTCGACACGCGCCTGCCAGTGCTCATTGCCGATGAGCCAGTCGAAGGAGTCGACCTGCAGGCTCAGCAGATCGGGAACTTCGAGGGGTTCGTGGATCCGGGCGAAAGAAACGCGGCCGGTTCCGGGGAGTGTGCGGTCCGACGGAGTCGAGGCGGTCAAGAAGGGTCCTTCCCGAGCAACGCGCGCGGTGGTCACCAACACGTCCCCACCCACACCGTCCGTCGCACTCGAGGCGCGACGCACCGGTCATGCTCTGTCCTGCGCGGCTCAGGACAGACCCGGGACCGGGGGTTCATTTGATAGGGGCGCAACCCCCAACGCTACAGGGGGCGAAGGCGCATGTCTAGGAGGGTGCTGCAGATCACAACACCCTGACGGGACCC
>CAIWTL010000022.1 GCA_903915555.1 uncultured Micrococcales bacterium
GGCAAGACCACCACGATGCGGATGATCAACCGACTGGTCGACCCGACGAAGGGCACGGTGTACGTCGACGGGAAGGATGTCAGGTCCGTCGACCCCGTCCAACTGCGCCGCGGCATCGGCTACGTGATCCAGGCGGTCGGGCTGTTCCCCCACCAGACCATCCGCCGCAACGTGGGCACCGTGTGTCGACTGCTGGACTGGAAGAAGTCCGACATCGACTCCCGGACCGACGAGATGCTGGAGTTGGTCGGCCTAGATCCCGCGACGTACGGCGACCGTTATCCCCACCAACTGTCGGGTGGACAGCGGCAGCGGGTCGGGGTCGCCCGGGCGCTCGCGGCGAATCCGCCGGTGATGCTCATGGACGAGCCGTTCGGCGCTGTCGACCCCGTGGCACGGGAGCGACTTCAGGCGGAGTTCCTGCGCCTGCAGCGCGACGTGGGCACCACCACGGTGATCGTGACCCACGACATCGACGAGGCAGTGCGACTCGGGGACCGGATCGCTGTCATGAAGCAGGGCGGCTACCTCGAGCAGTACGACACGCCCGCACAGGTGTTGGGTCGACCCGCCTCGGACTTCGTGGCGGAGTTCGTCGGCGCCGACCGACTGCTGAAACTCATGGCGGTCATGGACGTGGAGAGCGCACACCTCGGGGCCATCGAGCCGGGTGAGAACCTGCCGACGGTGCCCGACAGCGCCACCCTGCGGGAGGCGTCCGTCGCGATTCTCGACTCGGCGACCGGCCGCGTGCTGGTGACCGACGACAGCGGGACCGGGATCGGCACCCTCACGTTCGACGGCGTGCGCGACATCGTCGCCGCGAACAGTTCGCCGGTGCCGGTCGGCTGAGTCCGCTGCCCGCAGCCGACGATTCGGGGCGGCTCGTCAGCCCTCGCCGTGTTCGGTGAGGTACTGCTCGAAGCGGGCCCGGAACAGCGGCTCGAGGTCTCCGACACTCGCGCTGCCGAAGGCCTCCTGGGCGGCGCTGACCATCTCGATGAGGCTGCCGGTGAAATCACCGAGCGAGCCGCCCTCGGACTGTGCGGCGTTCATCGCCGGGGTGTGCCGGAAGAGGTCGTAGAAGAATCCGACATCGTGGCGCTTCTCGGCGAGGTGGATCGCGCGCGACTTCACCTCGTCATAGGGCAGGTCCTGCAGTGACATACAGACACCCTATCCCCGACCCGGTGGCACGGAACGCTTCTGCGTGAGCGACGTGCGCTCGGCTCCCCCTGCGGCGCCGCCGGGCAGGCGCCGGATGTCCACGGCGTCCTCGTCGTCGTCACCACCACCGATGCGGCACAGCGACTCGAGCCACAGCGCCACCGCCACGATCGCCGCTCCGGCGAGGGCTGTCGCACCTGATGCCCACGCGCCGGTCTGCGCGGCAGGAACGGGAAGATCCGCGACGAAGACGAGTGCCACGCCCAGGTAGAAACCGGCGACCCCCACGCCGACGCGTGACGCCGCCAAGGCCAGGGCAGCGGTCCGAGCGGCCGTCAGCGGGGGTAGCGGTTCCGCCCCCGGTCGGCGCAGCAGGCGCGGGCGGGCCAGCAGCGTCCAGATCAGCAGTGCGGCGCAGAGCATCCACATGGCGAGTGCGGCGGACCATGGCACCGGCAGGTAGCGCCCCAGGATCGAGTCCGCGATGGTGGCGATGACCCACCCGAGAACCCCGGTGACCAGTGCTATCAGGACGAGCAGGCGCGGGCGGGTCGGACTCACCGGTCAAGCGTACGGTCTTGCAGCGGGGGGCCGCAGCGCCTGACACCGGCGACCTCCTCGGGGGGCAGCGCGGCCAGGAGTTCCGCCACCCGCCCCAGTCCGGGGACCTCGAAGATCGGGTCGACCTCGGCCCACGGGACGAGCACGAACGCCCGCTCCCCGATACGCGGATGAGGGACGGTCAACTCAGGGTCGTCCTGGCCGAGGTCACCGACGGCGAGGATGTCCACGTCAACCGTGCGGGGTCCCCATCTGACCACCCGGACCCGGTCGAGTTCCTCCTCGACGGTGCGCGCGAGATCCAGCAGTTGCCGCGCCTGCCCCGCGGCATCCGCCCCGGTCATCTCGCCGACGACAACGATGTTCAGGAAGTCGGGCTGCTCGACGCCTCCGACGGGATCGGTCTCGTAGACCGAGGACGTGCGGACGTCAGCGACGCCGGGGAGTTCCGCGAATCGCCGGACGGCAAGGACGAGTGCGGCCTCCCGGTCCCCCAGGTTGGAGCCGATGGAGAGTGCGACCGTACTCACGCCCGGGATCTCCGGACGCGGATGATGACATCGTCGAAATCGACGGTGAGGGGCGCCTGCGGTTTGTGCAGCACGACCTCCACCTCGAGGACCCCGGGGAGAGCCAGGATCCGGTCGGCGATCTCGACCGCGACGGTCTCGACCAGGTCCCGGGGCGTCCCCGTGACCACGGCGAGGACTTCGTCGGCCACCGATGAGTAGTCGACTGTCTGTGCCAGGTCGTCGCTCGCGGCCGCGGCGGTCATGTCCACCCCCAGGTCGACGTCGACGACGAACCGCTGGCCGTTCCTGCGTTCGTGCTCGAACACGCCGTGGTGACCCGTCGCCGCGAGTCCCGTGAGGATGATGTGGTCCATCAGGCTGGCACCACCCTTTCTCGGTCCTGCTTCTGGTAGGCAGCGATCATCGCCTCCTCCTTCTCCTTCTTCGGGAACAGGAAGAACACGACCGCTGCCCCCGACAACACGAAGAGAACTCCCGCCGCGTAGGCCCAGTTGGCGCCCGCGAGGAAGGACTCCCTGGCTGCGGTGATGATCTCCTGGGAGTACTGCGGGTACTGCTGCGCCGTGGCCGCCGCACTCGAGTACGACTTCGTCAACTCCGCCATGACGTCGTCGCTGACCTGGGGAGATGCCTGGGACGCGAGCGACGTGAAGGTGTACGCGTATCCGGCGGTCAACAGGGCACCGAAGATGGCCTGCATGATCGCGCCCCCGAGGTCCCGTTGGAGATCCGCGGTGGCCGACGCCATCCCCGCCCGTTTCACCGGGACGGCGCTGGTGAGGCAGTGCGACGCCGGGGTGCCGGCGAGACCGACGCCGACGCCCGCCACGAGGTACGTCACCAGGACGGCAGCGACACCGGTGGTCTCGGTCCACAGCACGAGCATCATGAGGAACGCCACCAGGAAGCAGCCGAACCCGGCGAGAAGGGTGAAGCGGGAACCGCGCGTGTCGACCAGTTTCGCGGACAGACCGGCGACGGCGATCATCCCGAAGGTCAGCGGTAGCGGGATCGCGCCGGCAGCCAGGGACGAGAGCCCCAGGACGTTCTGCAGGTACTGCTGGCCGATGAACATCGACGCCATCAGACTGCCGAAGACGATGATCCCGCCGAGCGCCGCCACCCAGAAGATACGGCGCTGTGCATATGAGAGGTCGTACAAGGGATTCGGGATGCGTTTCTGCCGTGTGACGAACACCCATCCGGCGATGACCGTGACGACCAGCAAGGCCAGCGCGAACGGCAGGGCCCCCGGGAGCGGGGCGAAGTTGATGCCGACGACCAACGCGGCGACCATCACGATCGACAGGACACCGCTCAGGTTGTCCACCGGCTCGGTCGACTCATCGAGATGACCGGGAACGAATTTGACCGCGAGCAGGAATGCGATGA
>CAIWTL010000023.1 GCA_903915555.1 uncultured Micrococcales bacterium
CTGGTTCACCCGCCCCAACACCCACCTGATGGCCAACACCAAGTGGATGCAGAAGGGTGGCTCCTTCACGGGCGTCAGCCCCGAGCGGCTCGGTGTCGAGTCACTGCAGGGCACTCGGCGGGAACCGACCCGTCGCCGCCGCAGCACGGCCGGGGTGGGCGCAGGAGCGCCACCCAAACCGGACACCCGGAAACTCGAGGGTGAGGTCTGATGTCCAAGATCCGTCAGATGGCTCATGGCTTGTACGCGGGCCAGGTCTCTTTCGACTTCGTCGGCAAGACCAAGCTCTGGTACACCATCTCGGGCATCATCCTGGCCGTCACCCTGGGATCGCTGATATTCCGCGGACTCAACCTCGGGATCGAGTTCCGGGGCGGTGCCGAGTTCCAGGTGCCGGCGTCGACCTGTTCAGTCGAACAGGCGCGCACCACCACAGGGGATACCGTCGGCGGCTCCGCCATCGTCACGCAACTCGGTGACGGCAGCCTTCGCATCCAGACCGAAGCGGTCAGCAACGAGGAAGGCCTCGCTCTGACCAAGGCGCTGGGCCAGGAATGTGGCGTCGCCGCCAACGACATCAAGATCCAAGTCGTCGGCCCCACGTGGGGGGCCGAGGTCAGCAAGAAGGCCATCCAGGGTCTGATCGTCTTCCTGATCCTCGTCAGCATCTTCCTCGCGATCTACTTCGAGTGGCGCATGGCCGCCGCGGCACTGGTGGCGCTCGCCCACGACCTGATCATCACCCTCGGTATCTACTCGATTCTGGGCTTCGAGGTGACGCCGGCCACGGCCATCGGCATCCTGACGATCCTGGGGTACTCGCTGTACGACACCGTCGTCGTGTTCGACAAGGTCAAGGAGAATACCGACGGAATCCTCGGCCAGAGCCGTATCACGTACGCCGAGGCGGCCAACCTGGCCATCAACCAGACCCTCGTCCGCTCCATCAACACGTCGATCGTCGCCCTGCTCCCGGTGGCGGCGATCCTGTTCGTGGGCGCCGGACTCCTCGGTGCGGGCACCCTCAAGGACCTCGCCCTGGCGCTCTTCGTCGGCATGGCGGCCGGCACCTACTCGTCGATCTGTGTCGCCACACCGTTCCTCGTGCAACTCAAGGATCGGGAACCGGAGATCCAGGCCCTGGAGCGACGGGTCATGGCCCGGCGCCGAAAGATCGACCACGACGCTGCCGCCGTCCCCACGGGCGCGACCGCCGACGACTCTCCAGGGGCTGACGCGCCGGTGCCGTCGGGTGCCGTCTCACGGACCGTCACCGAGTCGGGCGAGCGGGTGCAACCGCGTCGCCGGACCCGCTCGCAGCGCAAGACCTGAGGCCTTGCGTCCCCCGCATGCCTGATGGACCGATCCCTCCGCTCTCACCCGGCGGAGACCGGTGGATCTGGGCATAGACTGAGTAGCACCAACCCGCAGCGGCCCGACGGGAGGTGACAGTGTCGGAGGAGACGACGACCAATCCATCGACCCCGCCCTCAGGCTTCGATCCGGTGGCGTCGGTCCAGGCTGCGACGGAGCAGGTCACCCGGCTGCGCGATCGTCTGGCACGCATCACCGTGGGTGCGCGCAGCGGGTATCCCGAACTCGAACCCCTGTTCCGTACCGTCAAGCAGTTCCACCCCAAGACCGACACCCGCCTCCTCGAACGGGCCTACGAGACGGCGCGGCTGCTGCACAAGGACCAGTTGCGCAGGTCGGGTGAGCCCTACATCACGCATCCCTTGGCCGTGGCCACCATCCTCGCCGAACTCGGCATGACCGGTCCTACCCTCGCCGCCGCGCTGCTCCACGACACCGTCGAGGACACCGAATACACACTCGAGGCGCTCACTGACGACTTCGGCGACGAGATCGGCCGCCTCGTGGACGGGGTGACGAAACTCGACCGCGTCACCTACGGCAAGGCGTCCGCTGCCGAGACCGTCCGCAAGATGGTCGTGGCCATGGCCAGGGACATCCGCGTACTCGTCATCAAGTTGGCGGACCGACTGCACAACATGCGCACCCTCGGGTGGTTGCCGGTGGCCAAGCAGCGCAAGAAGGCCGCCGAGACACTCGAGATCTACGCCCCGCTGGCCCATCGGCTGGGGATGAACACCATCAAGTGGGAGTTGGAGGACCTGTCCTTCGCCGCCCTGCAGCCCAAGGTCTACGAGGAGATCGTCCATCTGGTGGGGCAGCGTGCGCCCTCACGCGATCAACATCTCAATCGGGTGATCGAAGAACTCAACACCGACCTGCGGTCGGCCCGCCTCAAGACCGTCGTCACCGGCCGACCCAAGCACTATTACTCGATCTACCAGAAGATGGTCGTACGGGGCCGCGACTTCAACGACATCTACGACCTCGTCGGTGTCCGCATCCTCGTCGACAGTGTCCGTGATTGTTACGCGGCGCTCGGCATCATCCACGCGCGATGGAGTCCGGTACCTGGTCGCTTCAAGGACTACATCGCGATGCCGAAGTACAACATGTACCAGTCGCTGCACACGACCGTCATCGGTCCCGAGGGCAAGCCCGTCGAACTGCAGATCCGCACGCACCAGATGCACCGGGCGGCCGAGTTCGGCGTCGCCGCGCACTGGCGGTACAAGAACGGTGCCGTCGGCGACAAGAGCGGACCCGACGACCTCGCCTGGGTCCGCCAGCTGTTGGAGTGGCAGCGGGAGACGGAGGACCCCGAGGAGTTCATGGACTCCCTGCGGTTCGACCTGAACTCCAGCGAAGTGTTCGTCTTCACTCCCCAGGGCGACATCATCGCCCTTCCGGCCGGTGCGACCCCCGTCGACTTCGCGTACAGCGTGCACACCGAGGTGGGGCACCGCTGTGTGGGTGCGCGGGTCAACGGACGCCTGGTCCCACTGGAATCCGAACTGGGCAATGGCGATGTCGTCGAGATCTTCACCAGCAAGGACGAGAACAGCGGCCCCTCCCAGGACTGGCTGCAGTTCGTCAAGAGTCCGCGCGCACGGACGAAGATCCGCTCCTGGTTCTCGAAGGAGCGTCGCGACGAGGCCATCGACCGTGGCAAGGACCGGCTGGGCAAGGCCGTGCGCAAACGCGGGCTGCCGCTCAAGCGCCTCATGGCCCCCGACCTCCTGACCAGCCTCGCCGGCGATCTGCGGCTGCCTGACATCACCGCCGTCTACGCAGACATCGGCGAGGGGCGGATGTCTGCGGAGTCCGTGGTCGAGCGACTGGTCACTCTCAGCGGAGGTGAGGACGATGTCACCGAGGATCAGCCGGTCTCGCAGCGAGGCCAACGCAAGCCGGCCGGCGACCCCGGAATCATCGTCCAGGGCGAGCCGGACGTATGGGTCAAGCTCGCGCGCTGCTGCACGCCCGTACCCGGGGACGAGATCACCGGCTTCGTCACCCGCGGCTCCGGGGTGTCTGTCCACCGCCGGGACTGCCTGAATGTGGCTCAGCTGGCCGAGCAACCCAACCGCATGGTCGAGGTCGAATGGGCGCCGACACAGTCCAGCGTGTTCCTGGTCAACATCCAGGTGGAGGCGCTCGATCGTTCGGGACTGCTGTCGGACGTGACCCGCGCACTGTCGGACCAGCACGTCAACATCCTCAGCGCATCGGTCAGCACATCGAAGGACAGGATCGCCGTCAGCCGGTTCTCGTTCGAGATGGCCGAGCCGCACCACCTCGGAGCGGTGCTGCGGACGGTCCGGGGGATCGCCGGCGTGTTCGACGCCTACCGGGTGTGACGCCGGAGTCGGTGGAGTGCGGGTTCAGCCGGCCGCATACTCGTCCAGCGCCGCCTGCGCGGCGTCCAGCAGCGCCTGGCTGGACGCCAGCGACGCCTCGGCCTCGGCGATCTTCTGGGCGTCCCCGGAGGCCTGAGCGGTCTCCAACTTCGCCTTCAGCTTGTCGACCGACTGCTGGAAAGACGCCACGGTGCGCTCGGCGCGGTCGCGCGCCGCGGGATCCGTCCTGCGCCAGTGGTCCTTCTCGGCATCGCGCAGTGCGTTCTCGACGGCCCGCAGCCGTCGCTCGAGGCCCTGCTTCTCGTTGCGTGGCACGAACCCGATGGCATCCCACTGCTCCATCAGGCGGCTGAGTTCTGCCCGGGCAGCACGCAGATCCTTGACCGGCACGAGCGCCTCGACCTTGACGAGGATCTCCTGCTTGGCAGCGAGATTCTTGGCCTCATCCGCGGAACGCTCGGAATCGTGTTCGGTTCGAGCGGCGAAGAACACGTCCTGAGCAGCACGGAACCGCGCCCACAGTTTGTCGTCGGCGTCCCGGCCCGCGCGAGGAGCGGCCTTCCACTCCGCCATGAGGTCACGGTAGGCGCGACTCGTGGCGCCCCAGTCCGTGGACGTCGACAGGGCCTCCGCGCGACGGACGAGGTCCTCCTTCGCCTTGGCGCCCTCGGCGCGGCTGACATCCAGCTCCGCGAAGTGCTGCCGACGACGACGATCGAACTGCGAGCGGGCGCCACTGAAGCGCTCCCACTGTTCCTGCTCCACGCCCTTGTCGAAACGCGGGAGCGACTTCCACTCCTCGAGCAGGTCACGGAAGCGTTGGCCCGTGGATTTCCACTGCTCCGAGTCGGCCAGCGACTCGGCCTCCTCGGCGATCTCCCGACGACGCGTCAGTGTGGCCTCCCGGGCCGCCTTCTTCTCCTCCGCCAGAACCCCGCGACGCGCCTCCGCAGCGTCGGCCAGGGATGTGCACTTGGCCTCCAAGGCTGCGATGTCACCGACGAACACCGGCTCGGCGAGACCGGAGCGGATCTTCTCGACGACGGCCAGCGCGTCGTCGGGCGAGGCAGCCCCCTTCTTGAGGCGCTTGATGGTGAGATCGAGTTCGACGACGATGTCGGCGTACTTGCGCTGATAGAACGCGAGGCCGGCCGCGGGGTCGCCGGCGGCCCACTGCCCCACCTGTCGTTCGCTGCCGTCAGGAAGTCTCACGAAGACGGTGCCGTCGTCTGCGACACGCCCGAACTCACTCACGATGGACCTCTCAGGAGAAGAACAGGCCGACCAGCACGCCACCGGTCGTCAGGAGCACGATGGAGACGATCAGCACGATGGCGATGATCCGCGTGCGGTCCTGCTTGCGGCTGTCAGCGTTGCGACGCGCCCTCTGACGCTCGTGCTTGGCGCGAGCCAGCTCACGTTCCCGCTGGTTGCTGCTTGCCATCGTGGCGTTCCTCCTTCGTCGTCGACCCCTGCGAGTCTACGGTGATTCACGTTCCGGGAGTTCAGTTGGGCAGAATGGGGCACCCGGGTGGGCGTTGGGCTCGTCCGGAGTCGGTGGCGCCAGGCAGGAGAGACAAGTGTTCGTGACCGGATTCCCGGCAGGCCCCTTCGGGACCAACTGCTTCGTGCTCGCCCCCGACCGGAACAGCGAGTGCGTGATCATCGACCCGGGTATGGATGCCGTGGGTCCCGTCCGGGAGGTGCTGGCCGACAACAACCTGCGACCCGTCGCGGTTCTGTTGACCCATGGACACCTCGACCACACGTGGAGCGTCGTGCCGATCGCGGACGGATACGGGATCCCGGCCTTCATCCACCCCGAGGACGAGGACCGGCTCACCGATCCCGAGAAGATGCTGGGCCCCGACATGAAGGGCCTGCTGCGCCAGATGACCCCCGACGGCACGATCGACCTGGAGCCCTCGGACCTGAAGACACTGGTCGACGGAAGCGTCGTCGAACTGGCCGGGGTGACCCTCACCGTGGACCACGCGCCCGGGCACACCGCAGGATCGATCATGTTCCGGCGAGCTGCGACGGGAGACGTGCCGCCCCTGCTGTTCTCCGGCGACGTGTTGTTCGAAGGCTCGATCGGTCGCACCGACCTGCCCGGCGGTGACCATGCGGCCATGATGCGGTCTCTCGAGAAGGTCGTCCTCCCCATGGATGACGACACCGTCGTGCTGCCCGGACACGGCGGCCAGACCACGATCGGGAGGGAACGCGCGACCAATCCTTTCCTCCTCGAAGTCAACGCAGGTCGAGAGGCGGGCCGACCCCCGAGGAAGGGTCTGTGAGCGCGACCTTCCAGGCACCCAAGGGTGTCCCCGAATACCTGCCTCCCGCCTCCGCAGAGTTCCTCGCCGTCAGACGGGCCCAGACACGGCCCGCCGAACTGGCCGGGTACGGCTACGTCGAACTGCCCGTCTTCGAAGACACCGCGCTCTACGCACGCGGCGTGGGGGAGTCCACCGACGTCGTCAGCAAGGAGATGTACACCTTCGAGGACCGCGGTGGCCGCTCCCTGTCGCTGCGCCCCGAAGGCACCGCGGGGGTGATGCGTTCGGTCATCGAGCACAACCTGCATCGTGGGCAGTTGCCCGTGAAGATCTGGTACGCCGGGCCCTTCTTCCGCGCGGAACGACCGCAGAAGGGCCGCTACCGGCAGCTGCAGCAGGTGGGGGTGGAAGCCATCGGGTCCGACGATCCCCGCCTCGACGCCGAGGTCATCACGATGGCCGATCAGGGCTTCCGGGCCTGTGGGCTGACGCGGTACCAGTTGCTGTTGACGTCCCTGGGCTGTGCCACGTGTCGCCCGCCGTACCGGCAACTGCTCCAGCAGTTCCTGGACGGACTCGACCTGGACGACGCCACCCGGCAGCGGGCGGCCCTGAATCCGCTGCGTGTCCTGGACGACAAGAGGGACTCGGTGCAGGCGCAGCTCGTCGACGCGCCACTGATGGCCGATCATCTGTGTACCGCGTGTGTCGAGCACTACGAGCGGGTGCGTCATTTCCTGCGGGTCGCAGGTGTGTCCTGGGACGAGGCCCCCCGCATGGTCCGCGGGTTGGACTACTACACCCGAACGACGTTCGAGTTCGTCCATCCGCTTCTCGGCGCGCAGTCGGCGATCGGGGGTGGGGGACGGTACGACGGACTGATGTCCTCCCTCGGGGGACCGGAGCTGTCCGGCATCGGGTACGGACTGGGCACCGACAGGACCCTGCTCGCACGGGAGGCTGAAGGTCTTGCCCCGCTCGCGTCTCCGGCGGTGAGTGTTTTCGTCGTCCCGCTGGGCCCCGGAACCGGGGACATGGCCGTCGAGGTCCTCGGTCGGCTGCGTGCCGCCGGCGTCGCCTGCACGAGTTCCTTCGGCGCCCGGGGGCTCAAGGGAGCCATGAAGGCCGCCGACCGCAGCGGAGCGCGGTGGGCCGTCATCATCGGGGAGGACGAACTGGCGGGGGGGACCCTTCAGGTCAAGGACCTGGCGGACGGCACGCAAGCGTCCATGACGCCGGATGAGATGGTGGACTCCATCGCCGCACAGTCCGGCGACCGGAAGAAGGAAGGCACCCACTGATGCTTCGCACGCACGACGCGGGCACGTTGACCGAGTCGAACATCGGTCATGAGGTGACGCTCACCGGTTGGATCGCGCATCGGCGCGATCACGGCGGCATCGCCTTCCTCGACCTGCGGGACGCCTCCGGTGTCGTGCAGGTCGTGGTCCGGGACCCGGAAGTCGCCCATCCGCTGCGCAACGAGTACTGCCTCCGGGTCATCGGCACCGTCGAGAAGCGCCCCGACGGCAACGAGAATCCGGCGCTGCCCACAGGCCAGATCGAGGTCATCGCCGACGCCGTCGGGGTGCTCAGTGAAGCGGAGGCGTTGCCGTTCCCGATCGATGAGCACGTCGACGTGAGCGAGGAGGCCAGACTGCGGTGGCGCTACCTCGATCTGCGACGCTCGGGACCCGCCGCCGCCCTGCGCATGCGCAGTGACGTCAACCGCCTGGCCCGTGAGGTCCTCCACGAGCGGGGCTTCGTCGAGATCGAGACACCGACGCTGACCCGGTCGACGCCGGAGGGCGCGCGCGACTTCCTCGTTCCCGCACGCCTCTCGCCGGGCCACTGGTACGCCCTGCCCCAGTCCCCACAACTGTTCAAGCAGTTGTTGATGGTCGCGGGAATGGAGCGCTACTACCAGATCGCGCGCTGCTACCGCGACGAGGACTTCCGCGCCGACCGGCAACCGGAGTTCACCCAACTCGACATCGA
>CAIWTL010000024.1 GCA_903915555.1 uncultured Micrococcales bacterium
CGACGATCCCGCCGTCCTCGAGTGCCCTGTCGGGCATCGGCCCGGGCACGCGCTACGGATTCCACGCGGCAGCCGGCAATCCCACCGTGACCGGCCACCACGACCTCACCTTGACGCTGCGGCCCTACCACCCGTGGCTGGGCGAGTTCCTGGCGTCGGATCCCTCACCCGGCGCATCCACGACGGCGTACGGCTACGGCGAGGCCACACCGGTCGATAGTCCGGACTTCAGTGGTGGCTGGAGCATGTGGGACACCATTGGTGTCGTCGGCGCCGCGCTCGCGGTGATCGGTGGCGTTTCCAGTGGATACGTGGCCTCCGGTGCCTACGGCAAGGCGGCCCAGGTCCTGGCGGGAACAGCCATGGCAGCGGGTGTCACGGCGTCCATCGTCGGAACGACCATGAGCTGGGGGGAGGGCGACAGCTCCTGGGTGAGTGCCGGGGTCACGGTGGCGGCGGTCGTGGGCGTGGTCTTCGCCGGCATCGGCCTACACGACTGGTCGGTCATGGCCGAGCCCCGATTCCGTCAGATGACCAACGTGGTCGATGACATCCCCTCCATGTCGAATCGCCAGTCCCTGGCCATCTCGACCGTCCAGGAGCAACCCAATGAGTTCCTGCGCCTCGGCACCGGAGTCCAGGGCGTGGAAATCAAGCTCGTCAGCGTGCGCGGAGTCGGCACAGTGGCGGAGTACGTCGGCGAAGGAATCGTCTCGCCCATCAGGATCGCCGCGGATGCCCTGGAAGAGGGCATGGGGGAAGCATTCATCATGCAGGGCGAGGCCCAAGGGCTGGTCAATCCGGATGCGGCCGAGAACCTGCTCTCGCTGCTCCAGACGTTCTGGGACGGCGCCTAGACCCTCGCCGTACCGTGTTCGGGTATCTCACCCGGTCGTGCCGATGGCGCGCGGCTGTCACGTAGCCTCCGGGCATGGGATGGCAGCCCGCACGCCGCGTCCTCGTGGGTGTCGCCTGCCTGTCGCTGGTCGCCGCCGGGTGCACGTCGGCCAGCGAGGTGCCCGCCCCCGTGCAGAGTGCGGCGCCGACTGAATCGGCGGACGCCGGCGAGGTGGCCTCCCAGACATCCCTGGGCGATGTGTTGCCCTGGCTTGCCGGGCCGTCTCCGGGCGCGGGCAGCACCGGTCCGACGTTCCCCGAGGTCTGGCCGTCTGCCCGCGTGGAGCCGTCCTCCGCGGTGACGTCGCTGTGGCCCCTGCTCGCGGCGCCTGGCCTGTCGGGCGACGTGGAATACGAAGTGGTCGACCTGTCTGCCGGTGGCGGATTCGGTGCGGACGGCACCGGCGAAGCGACCCAGGTGGTGTTCACCGGCCAGGGTCCGGCGAAGGGCATCGAGTTGCCCACGTCCCCGCCGGTGCTCGAGCAGGGCGCCTCCTACGGCTATCGCGCGCGAGTGACCGGCGGCGAATGGACGGGGCCGTGGAGCTTCTCGGTCGACCTCGTGCGCACGGGGGTCGCTCCGACGGATGCACTCGGCGGCGTCTCCGTCAACCTCATGTCCGGCGTGCCGACGACGGCCTGGACGTCGGTCTCCTTCCCCGGCGCCGTGGGCGATCTGCAGTTCGGTGCGACGTACCGCCCGGGAAGCCCCGAGAGCCCCGGCCTGCCCGAGGGCTGGACGTGGATCCTTCCCGGGTCGGGCTTCCTCGCGATCAGCGAGTCGGAGACACGGGCAGGCTCCGGGCCTGATGAGGGCCCGCTCAGCGTCCAGTTGCAGTCCGCTGACGGCAGCGGTCCGACCTTCGTCCGCACCGAGACCGGCACCTACGTCCCCGGCCTCAGCGATGGAAAGGCTGCCCAGTACGCCATGGGCGGCACCCTGCTGCGCGCTGGCGAGGGGCGCTGGACCTACACCTCGCCCGACGGCACGCTGACGGAGTACGCGGAGGGACGCATCGCGGCCGAGTGGCTCGCCGGCATGCCCATCGCGACGTTCACCTGGGACACGGATGGTCGACTCGTCGCCCTGAGCGACGGTGTCACCGGCGGTCGCTCATTCACCCTGACGTATGACGGCTGCGCCGCGGCCGACTGGGGCGAGGGTTTCAGTGCGGGCGACGGACTGTGGTGCGGCGTCACCTACCCCAACGGTGAGTCGTCCCAGGTGGGCTATGTGCAGACGGGGGGTGCTCCGCGCCTCGCGCTCGTCGCCGACCCGGGGGGCATCGGGCAGGGTTTCGGCTGGGACGAGTCGGGGCGCCTGGTGTCGTTGCGCGCGCCAGCGGTCACGTCGGCGGCCGCGGTCGACAAGGCCTGGGCGGACGCGCAGTTCGCCACCGAGGTCGCGTACGACGAGTCCGGTCGTGTTGCCTCCGTGACGCTCGGTGCGACCAAGCCCGGTGCGCCGCGGGTGCGGCGCGCCTACCAATACCCGGTGGGGGGTGACTTCGTCGCCCGCGCGCAGCAACTCATCGTGGAAGGCGACCAGGCGACTCCCGTCGACTCTGCCGTCGGCGGCGGGATCGTGCTCGAGGTGACGTCCGACGAGTCGTGGCGCGTTCGGTCGACGACATCGGTCGACGGACTGACCGCCACCGTCTCCTACGACGAGAAGTCGGGGCAGGCCACGGGCGGGACCACGCCCGAGGACCGCCGGGTGGAGATCGCCTCCGATAGCGAAGGACTCATGGAGGCGTCCGTGGGCCCGTATACCGGCGACCCGTCGGGTGCCATGCGGTCCGAGCGCACGCTCGACGTGCGCGTCGACGATCCCGCGCAGGGTGCTGACTCGCCGTACACGCCCTTCCAGGGTCTCGCGTCGATCGTGTGGCCGAAGGACGCACCCGGAGTCCCCGGCTTCTGGGACCGCACCGTGCTGAAGGAGGGACTGGCCGCGTCGTTCGATGGCCCGCCGGACGGCGCGTCCGGTCCGTGGCGCGCGCAGGCCACCGGGCTGTGGCGGGTGGCCGACACCGATGTCTTCGACTTCGAGGTCACGACATCCGAGGGCGCGAGCGCCAGCCTCTCTATCGACGGCGTGCGGTGCGCGAGCGCCGGCAGTGATTCGTCGTGTCGCATGCGGCTCGCCAAGGGAGAGCACGCCGTGCTGCTCACCTTCGATGTCACGAGCAGCGACGGCAGGGGGTCTTTCGCGGTCAACGCGGGCGGTCCGGGGATCCAGGTGGCCGACCTACGACCCAACTTCAACATGGCGACGCGCGTCGAACTCAATGACCGGGCATCAGGATTCGACCTGGGCTCGACGGTGACCGTCAGCGACCGCCCGTGGACGGGCCAGCCCGACCGGGTGGCGACCGCCGGTGGCCGCGTCAGTTCCTACGACTACGAGGGCTCCGACGCGGCGGCGGGTCTCTTCAGCCGCATGACCGGCCTGACGACGCCGGGCGGGTCGACGCTCGCCATGGCCTACTACCAGCCCAATGAGTCGGCCACCGATCCCTGCAGTTCCAAGAGCTATCCGCAGGCGGGACTGCCGAAGCAGACAACCCGCTACGACGGCGTGCGCATCACGACGGTGTACGACGCGGCCGGGCGCCCGGTCGCCATCTCGACAGACGGTGCCGGCATGTCCGAACTCGTCTGCGCGACCTACGATGCCGCCGGTCGACTGCTGACTTCTCAGGTGAGTGACAGCAAGCGCGGGCTGGTCGAGCAGACATCGATCACGCGCATCGTCTCTGACGGACTTCTCACGACCACGACCACTACGACGCTGGGCGAGGGCTCGCCGGTCGGTGCGGGGGAGACTTTCACGCAGACTGAAGTCACGGATGTGGCCGATCGCACCGTGAGCTCTATCGATGCGTCGGGAACCCGCTCGGAACTCTCCTACTCCCCGGACGGGTCCCTGGTGCAGCGGTCGGTGTGGGCACCCGGCGTGCAGGGTGATCCGACGATCGTCACGGAGTTTGCCTACGACCCGCAGACCGGTCTTCCCACGGTGGTGACGGTGAATGGCCGCGAGATGGCCACGGTCTCCTATGACGCGCGAGGTCAGGTAAGTCGCATCGCCTATCCCGACGGCGTCAGTCAGTCCATGGCCTACGGCACCAGTGGCGGCCTCACGACCGTGGAGGTCACTGCGGGCGACCGCACCTTCGTCAGCACCCGCACGCGCAATCCGGTGGGGCGCACCCTGATGAGCGATATCGAGGTGAGCGACGGACGGAAGAGGGTGACGTCCCAGCAGTGGGAGTACACCTACGACGATGCCGGTCGTATCACCAACGCCACGCTCGCGACCGCCGGCGACGATGCCGACACCGGGGGCCGCAAGCGAGTGTTCGATTACGACTATGGGAAGGTCCCCGACGGCTGCTTCGTGGGCGCGCCAGCCAACCTCGACCGGTCAGGTGGGGCGCGCGACGGCGTCGAGTACGAAACATGTCGCGACGACAAGGGTCGGCTCGTCTGGACCACCGATCCCCAACTCACCGGCGGCAAGGGCAAGGCGGAC
>CAIWTL010000025.1 GCA_903915555.1 uncultured Micrococcales bacterium
ACCAGCGCGCGGGCCGCCGCCGGGACATCGGTGTCCGGCCAGATCAAGAGGGTCCCGCCGCCGCGCTCCACGTACATGGCGGGACGATGATCCGTCAGGACGACGTGGGCCCCCGCCTTGCGCCCCGCCCGGCCCCCGCCCGGCGGATCCGGCCAGGGAAGGGCGGCCCCGAAAGGATTGGCGGGATCGGCGGCCGCCATCACCAGCATCCCTCGCTCACCGGTCCGCTCCCGGATCGCGTCGACGGCGGGACCCAGCCCGAACTGGGCGCCGCCGAGTCCTTCGACGACGTAGCCCCGCCGACACAGCCCCTTGTCCTCGAGCGCGGACATCGCGCGGTAGAGCGGGGAGAACGACCGCCGCTCCGCAGCGACGATCCCCCGCGTCACCAGCCCGTGCCGATGCAGCAGCGACTCGGCAGTGACGAGTTCCCGCGCCGGGCCCGGGTCCAGTTGGGAGGGCAGCGCCGACCAGCGTCCCAGGGAACGGTGGTCCGACCGGGGCACACCGCGGGCCCGGCGTCGGACCAGACCGCTCTGGCGGCGCGGGGCTCGGCCTCGGAAGCGTGACCGGAGCGGAGCCAGGGTGTCGTTGGTCGCCAGCCCCAGCCACACCAGTCGCCACAGCGATTCGAGGGCGGTGGGGGTGGAGACCTCGTCGTGGTCGGGCAGCCGCGCTCCGATCTGATCGGCGAACCAGCCACCCCCCTGATGGAGCAGGCCGAGGACCGCCAGGTCCAGGGGTAGATCCGGTACCGCTGCGGTCGGGGCGAGGTCCGCCGCCACGTCCGCGGGTGCCAGACAGATCCACGCATCTTTGGGCAGCGGGTCGAGTGCCCACCACACCACCTCTCCCGACATGGTGAGCTCGTCCAGCATGCGCGGCTCGTAGTCGGAGACGCGCAACGGCAGGATGCTGGTCTCCAACTGGGAGGCGGGCAGGGGCGCCCCGGCGAGCCGGTCGATGACTGCGAGGAGCCCGTCGCGACCCCGCGCGGGTCGCGCTGTGGTGATGCCCTGCCACACCGGCGGGAACGTTGCGTAGTGGTCCTGGGTGACCGGCTCGATCTCATCCGCGTAGCGCGCCGCCGAGGCGCGGCGCAGCGCCCGCAGCACGTCGGCGTGCACGTATTCGGTGCCGGAGCCGCCGGGCAGGAAGGCGCCCCGCATCAGGCGCCCCTCCGCGACCAAGCGGTCCAGGCCGTCGCGGACCACCGCGACACCCCACCCGAACCGCTCGGCAGGCGCCGCGACGGGGAAGGGGGTGTGACAACGCCCGTAGCGGAGCAACAGGTCGGTGACCGCCGAGGGGCGCCCGTCCAACAGTTCCTCCGGAAGACCCGCCGGGAGTGCGACCCCGAGCGCATCCCGGATCATCGACGCGTCCTCCACCACGCCCACCCACGATTCGCCTGCGAAGGTGAAGGTGAAGATGCGCCGGGCGGCCTGGAGTTCCGTCAGCCGATCGTCGGCCAGGCCGCGCGTCGCGCACTCGGCCACCTGCAGGGGGCCGATGCGACGCAGCATGTCCCACGCCTGCTCGGTCGACTCTGCCGCGCGGTCGCCGAGGTGCTGCAGTCGGCGGCGAACGGCCTCGATGGCCTCCTCGTGCAGCAGTTCGCGCAGATCCGCCGTACCGAGCAGTTCCGTGAGCAGGGCATCGTCGAGCGCGAGCGCGGCGGACTTCCGTTCGGCCAGGGGCGAGTCGCCTTCGTAGAGGAAGGCCGCCACGTAGCCGAACAGCAGGGAGCGCGCGAAGGGGGAGGGAGAGGAGGTGCGGACCTCCTCGACCGCCATGCGTCCCTCCGTGAGGTCGCGGCACAGCCGCGTCAGCCCCGGGACGTCGTACACGTCCTGCAGGCATTCGCGCACCGTCTCGAGGACGATCGGGAACTCGGGGTACGTCGACGCGACCGACAGCAACTGCGCCGACCGTTGCCGCTGCTGCCACAGGGGCGACCGCCGCTTGGGGTCGCGCCGCGGGAAGAGCAGGGCGCGCGCGGCGCACTCGCGGAACCGGGAGGCGAAGAGGGAGGATCCTCCCACCAGGCGCGTCAACTGCGCCGTGATCTCGTCGGGATCGACCGTGATCAACTGCGCCAGATCCGGCAGGCTGTCGAGGCTCCCGTCATCGGGAAGCCGCAGGACGATCCCGTCATCGGCCGCCATGACCTGCCCGTCCAGCCCGTAGCGGTTCTCGATCCGGTCGGCGATGATCAGCGCCCACGGGGCGTGGACCCGCGCTCCGTAGGGGGAGTGCAGCACCACTCGCCGGTCGCCCAGTTCGTCCTCGAACTGCTCGATCGTGATCGAACGCGCGCCCGGCAGTGTGCCTGTGATCGACATCTGTTCGTCGAGGTATGACGCGAGGTTCGCCCGTGCGGCGTCGTCGAGGAACTGCGGCAGGTCACGGTTACCCGCCGCATAATCGTCCAGGAATCGGCCCAGCGCGGCCCCCAACCGGTACGGACGACCGATTGCGTCGCCGTGCCAGAACGGCAGTTTGGCGGGCTGGCCCGGGGCAGGCGTGACCAGCACACGATCCGCCGTGATGTCCTCGATGCGCCAACTGCTGCTGCCGAGGGCGAAGACGTCGCCCACCCGCGACTCGTACACCATCTCCTCATCGAGTTCACCGACGCGCTTGCTGGAGTCGGCACCCGCCAGGAAGACCCCGAAGTGGCCCCGGTCGGGGATGGTGCCCGCGTTCGTCACCGCGAGGCGCTGGGCCCCCGGCCTGGCGGAGAGGACGCCGCTCTCCCGGTCCCACACGATGCTGGGACGCAGCCCCGCGAAGTCGTCCGACGGGTAGCGGCCCGACAACATGTCGAGCACCGATTCGTAGGCGGCGCGGGGGAGAGCGGTGTAGGGGGCCGCCCGGCACACGATCGCGAACAGGGAGTCGACGTCCCAGTCCTCCATCGCCACCGCCGCGACGATCTGCTGGGCCAGCACATCCAGTGGGTGGCGTGGCGGCTCGATCGGTTCCAGGTCGCCGGCCAGCATGCCGGTGACGGTGACAGTCGCCGCCAGCAGATCCCCCCGGTGCGTGGGATGCACCGTCGCGCGCGAGACAGCACCGACCTGATGACCGGCGCGACCGATCCGCTGGAGCCCCGAATTGACCCCGGGTGGGCTCTGGACCTGGACGACGAGGTCCACCGAGCCCATGTCGATCCCGAGCTCGAGGCTGCTCGTGGCGACGACGGCGCGCAGGCGCCCCGCCTTGAGATCGTCCTCGATCTCGCGCCGACGTTCCTTGCTCACACTGCCGTGATGCGCGCGCGCGAGCAGTGGCGGCGCCCCGGAGCCCGAACCCGCCATGGCCATGACCTGCGCGGGCGACGCGACCGGTTCGTCGCCGTCTTCACCGACGGCCAGTTCGTTGAGCCGCGTGGTCAGCCGCTCGGAGAGGCGACGGGAATTGGTGAACACGAGGGTGGAGGTGGTCCCCTCGATGTCGTCGAGCACGGCGCGCTCAACTTGCGGCCACACCGACGGGGTTGCCGCCTCGTCGTCGGACTCCGGTCCGGGAGGGTTGGCCAGGTCCTCCACCGGGACGGTGACGCGGACGTCCAACTGCTTCTCCGAGGGTGGCATCACCACGCTCACCGGGGTGCCCGCCCGCAGGAAAGACGCCAACGTGTCGACGGGGCTCACGGTGGCGGAGCAGCCGATGCGTTGGACGCGGCCCCCGTTCGCGGCGACCAGGTGCTCCAGCCTCTCGAGGCTCAGGGCGAGGTGACTGCCCCGCTTGTCGCCGGCCAGCGCGTGGATCTCGTCGACGATGACCGTCTCGACCCCGGCCAGGGTCTCCCGCGCCGCCGAGGTGAGCATCAGGAACAGCGACTCGGGAGTCGTGATGAGGATGTCGGGGGGAGACGTGGTCAGCCGGCGGCGTTCGGTGGGCGGGGTGTCACCTGTGCGGATGCCGACGGTGGGCTGCACGAGGTCCGGATCGATGCGCGCGAGCCCGGCCAGCGGGCTGCGCAGGTTCCGTTCGATGTCCGCCGCAAGGGCTTTCAGAGGGGAGACGTACAGGATCCGCGGCCCCGGCGCGCGGTTGGGGGCAGGCTCCGATGTGACGAGGCGGTCGATCGCCCACAGGAAGGCAGCCAACGTCTTGCCGGATCCGGTGGGCGCCACGATGAGGGTGTCCGCCCCGGACGCGATGGTGCGCCACGCCTCGGTCTGCACCGGCGTCGGGCTCGTGAACGACTCCGTGAACCACCGCCCGGTGGCCGCGCCGAAGACCGGATCGGCAGCGGGGTCGGACGGCACCTCCCCATGGTGCCCCAGGGTGCCGGAGTGCCGCCAAGTGCGGTGCAGGGAGGTCGCTGCCGGGGTGTCCATGGGAATGCTCTGGTCCGCTGCGACGTGCCAGGCCGTGCCACACTGCCTGCGTGCGGCTCACGGATTTCTGGCGGCGGATGGGCCTCGTCTTCGGCGAGGCCTACGCCCGATCCTGGGCGGCCGACGTCGTGGTGTCGGAACTCGACGGCCGCACTGTCGACGAGGCCCTCGCCGCCGGTGTTCCCGCGAAGGACGTGTGGCGGGCCGTGTGCCGCACCGTCGAGGTCCCCCGATCCCTGCGCTGAGATGAGTCCCGGGCTGCGACACGCCGGGACGAAGAGATGCGGATCGAACATATGTTCGGTCTATGGTGTGCTCATGTTCCGACAGCCGGCCGCCCGTTTCCCGAGCACCGGCGTCGTCGTCACTGTCCACAGTCCGGCAGCGCCATCTGTCGGACTGTCGGACCCGCCACCTAATGTCACCGTCAACGGGAGCCCGACCGGGTCCCCGTCCACCGACCCGACCGGGTCCCCGTCAACCGACCCGACCGGGTCCCCGTCAACCGACCCGACCGGGTCCCCGTCAACAGAGCAGTAGAACGCCGCCCGACACGAAAG
>CAIWTL010000026.1 GCA_903915555.1 uncultured Micrococcales bacterium
ATCTCCGCACCCACCAGTTCGGAGCGGTCGAGCAGGGCGTCGCGCAGCGCCTCGACGAGGTGGGCGTTCTCCCGCAGGAGGGCCACGACGTTGGCCTTCTCCCGGGAGAGGAGTTCCTCGACCTCAGCCCGTGCCTGCGGGTCCGCCAGAACCCTGCCCACCAGATTGGTGTCCATGGCCGCGTCGACGGCCTGCAGGCTGATGAGCGACGAGCCCATGCCGCAGGCGCCGATCATCTGTGAGGCCACGGTCGTGGCATAGCTCAGGTCGCTCGCCGGGCCGGTGGAGACCTCGCCGAAGAAGATCTCCTCGGCTGCCTGGCCGCCCAGTGCGATCTGGATCATCGCGACCAGTTCGGACTGCGAGCGTGTGAAGACGTCGTCGGAGTCACTGTGGCCGAGCATGCCGAGGGCGTCCTTGCGCTTGATGATGCTCAGGATGTCGAGGCGACGGTGCGGCGCCACCAGGTACGCGATCGTCGCGTGACCCGACTCGTGCGTGGCGATCAGGCGCTTTTCATGGGCGGTGTAGGCCACGGGCTGCCCCAGGCCGACTTCCTCCGTGAGTCGAGCGCGCTCCAGATCGCCGCGGTTCATCTTCGTGTCGCCGCGGCGCAGTGCGTTGACGAGTCCCTCGTCGAACATGTGCTCCAGCATCGCCGGGGTGTAGCCCTGCGTCACCGCGGCCAGCGCCGACCTCACGTCCTCGTCGTCGAGTTCGGGGTCGTGGCTGCGGCCTGACAGCGCGTTGTCGATCAAGGCCCGACGGCCCGCGAACGTAGGCGGCTCGAAGGCGATGCGCCGGTCGAACCGACCGGGGCGCAACAAAGCTGGATCGAGATTGTCCGCCCGGTTCGTCGCGGCGATCAGCAGGATGTTGGCGGGTGTGCTGCCGGGTCGGGTCAACTGTCGGTGGGCGGGCAGGAACAGGTTCACGCGGTCGACGAGCCATGTCCGCAACCGCTGTGAGCCGGTGGGGGTGTCGAAGGACTGCATCTGGATCAGCAGTTCGTTCACCACGCCCCCGGTGCCTTCACTGATCATCGCGAGGCGCTGCATGGGATTCGAGGTCATGGCCGAGGCGGTGTCCGGGCTCATGTGGGAGACCCCCGACCGGGCCATGGCGATCGCGTCGATCTCCTCGATGAAGCCGATCGCGCCTCCTTCCGCGCGGGCAGCCTTGCGCAGTGCCTTGAAGTAGGAGCGGATCTTGCGGGACGTCGCGCCGTAGTACATGGACTGGAAGCTGGTGGCGGAGACGAACAGGAACGGAACACCGGCGTCGCGAGCGATCGCCTTGGCGGTGAAGGTCTTGCCCGTCCCCGGTGGGCCCTCGAACAGGAGGCCACGGCGTGGCGAGCCACCCATCTCGCGGGCGAAGGTCTTGTGGGCCAGGAAGAGATCCAGGGAGCGGTTGATGTCCTCCTTGATGGGTTCGATGCCCACCACGTCCCCGAGACCGACGTCGAGCTGCTCGGGTCGGTACGTCACGTGGGGGGAGCGACCCGCCCCCAGGGTCATCGCGAACATCGTCCCCAGCATCGCGACGAAGAAGAGGACGACCACGACGAGGAAGGGATCGACGGCGGGCAGGTCGATGTCCGTGATGTCGAGCGGATGGCCCAGCAGCATCCGCCCCCACAGGTACAGCAGGGGGATGCCCAGCATGATGGACGTGGAACGCAGGCGGGTGCGGCGGCGCTGCTCGCGGGTGTCGGCGACATCGGAGACGTCGTTGAGGATCGACGATGACGAGTCCAACGTCATGCCCCTTCCGTGCTGCGGTCCGCCTGCGGGGCAGGATCGCGGTGCTGCGGGCGCCTCGCGACGTGCGTCCGTGGTGGCCATGGTTTCCGCGGCGGGACGAATCGGCCAAGTGGGACTCCGGTATTCGCCCGTTCGGACTATTCAGCCATGGCCCCGACCCACCGATACGTCTGGGTTCTCTCGGCGAATCCTCTGGATTCCGTCAGCCGACACGCGGTCGGTCCGGCGGCCTAGACTTCCGGTGAGGATGCGACAGATCCCACCTACGCAGGAGGACCGGTGACCGACGACAGGCGGCTGGCCGTACTGCGGGCCATCGTCGAGGACTACGTGGCCAGCCATGAGCCGGTGGGCTCCAAGTCCATCGTGGATCGGCACGACCTGGGGGTGTCCCCCGCGACGATCCGCAACGACATGTCGGCGCTCGAGGAGGAGGGCCTCATCGTCCAGCCCCACACCAGCGCCGGGCGCATCCCGACCGACCTCGGGTACCGCGTGTTCGTGGACCGGCTGGCGGAGGTCCGTGCCATGACCCCGGCCGAGCGTCGCGCGATCCAGACCTTCCTGGAGTCGGCGGTGGACCTCGACAACGTGGTGGAGCGGGCAGTACGACTGCTGGCGCAGCTGACCCATCAGGCCGCCCTCGTGCAGTACCCCTCCCTGCAGCGCTCGCGGGTCCGCCACGTCGAACTGGTGGCGGTCGGCTCTCGCCGGTTGCTCGTGGTGCTGATCGCCGACAGCGGCCGCGTGGAGCAGCGCGTGGTGGCCTCCGAGCGGGACGTCGACGAGGCCGTGGCCGCGGAGTTGGGGACGCGCCTCAACGCGGAACTCGTGGGGCGCCCGTTGGCCGATGTGGCGGACGCGGTCACCGGACTGGCCGAGCGGTTCCCCGAGGATGAGCGCGGCCTCGTCGCCACGGTGCTGACGACGGTCGTGGACGCCGCGGCGGAACAGGTGGAGGAACGGGTCGTCATCGCCGGGACATCTCACCTCGCCCGCCACGGTCGCGACCTGCCCGAGTCCCTCTACCCGGTGCTGGATGCCCTCGAGGAGCAGGTCGTGCTGTTGCGCCTGCTCGGTGAGGCCACCGAGACCGACGAGATCAGCATCCGGATCGGCCACGAGAACGACGTGGCCGCCATGGACGCCGTCTCGGTGGTGTCGTCCGGCTACGGCCCGGGCGAGACCGCGGTGGCCCACCTCGGCATCGTCGGTCCGACCCGCATGGACTACCCGGGGTCGATCACCGCCGTCCGGGCGGTGGCCCGGTACCTCGGCCAGATCCTCGCCGATCAGTGATCGTGTTCGCGCAGCGCGGATGGCACACGCGCTGCGCCACCGTGCCCGTGCCGTAAATTGGGATGGTGGCTGCCCGCATCGACTACTACGAGGTCCTGGGTGTCGCGCGCGATGCCGACGCACAGGAGATCAAGCGGGCCTACCGCCGTCTCGCCCGGGAACTGCATCCCGACCTGAACCCCGACCCGGCGACCCACGACAGGTTCAAGGAGGTCACCCTCGCCTACGAGGTGCTCGGCGATCCTGAGAAGCGCCGCATGTATGACCAGGGAATCGACCCGATGGCCAGCGGTCCAGGGGGAGCGGGGGGGAACTTCGACTTCAGCGACCTCATGGACGCCTTCTTCGGTCCGTCCGCACCACGCGGGCCGCGGCCCCGGCAGCAGCGGGGTCAGGACGCCCTCATCCGGATCCAGGTCGACCTGGACGAGGTCATGTTCGGCTCGGAGCGGGACGTCACCATCGACACCGCGGTGGCCTGCGGCGCCTGCGAGGGCGCCGGGACGGCCCCCAACACCGCTCCTGTCACGTGTGCGATGTGCAAGGGCCGCGGGGAGATCCAGTCGGTGCAGCGGTCGTTCCTCGGCCAGGTGATGACCACCCGGGCGTGCCCGCAGTGCCGCGGATTCGGCACGACCATCCCGCACCCCTGCCCGGAGTGCTCGGGTGACGGCCGCGTGCGCACCCGCCGCACCATCGGGTTCAAGGTCCCGGCGGGTGTCGAGACCGGCACGCGCATCCAGCTCGCCGGGGAGGGCGAGGTCGGCGCAGGGGCCGGCCCCGCCGGCGACCTCTACGTCGAGATCGTCGAGAAACCCCACCCCGTGTTCCGGCGTCAGGGCGACGATCTGCACGCGACCATCCTGCTGCCGATGACGGCCGCCGCACTCGGCGCCGAGATCCCGTTGGAGACCCTCGACGGCCCGGAGTCGGTCCAGGTCCGGCCCGGCACCCAGTCGGGGGC
The DNA here is from genome assembly GCA_903915555.1 of uncultured Micrococcales bacterium. Classification (GTDB taxonomy): domain Bacteria; phylum Actinomycetota; class Actinomycetes; order S36-B12; genus CAIWTL01. The sequence goes on from CAIWTL010000026.1 coordinate 4,030, forward strand.
CGAGCAGAAACTGCGGGAACGGGGGGTGCCCCGGCTGCGCGGCAGTGGTCGCGGCGACCTCACGATCCACCTGCAGGTCGAGACGCCCACCGGGCTCGACACCGAGCAGCGTGAACTCCTGCAGCGGCTCGCGCAGCTGCGGGACGAGGAGAAGCCGGACGCGACGCCCGTGACCGAGACCGGTGGCCTCTTCAGCCGCATCAAGGACGCCTTCGCCGGCAAGTGACGCATGACGGCGCCCGTCTTCCTCCTCGAGAGCAGTGAACTCGACACCGCCTCCCACGCAGCGGTCATCGAGGTCGGCGGTGATGAGGGGCGCCACGGGGGCGCGGTCCGCCGACTGCGTTCCGGTGAGATCTGCCACCTGGTCGACGGTGCGGGGCGCCGGGTCACCGGGTCGGTCATCGACAGCGACCGCTCGGGGTTCCGGATCGAGGTCCTGGGTGTGAGGGACGAGCCCGAACCCACACCCCGCATCGTGGTCGTGCAGGCGCTCGCGAAGGGCGACCGCGCCGAGTCGGCCGTGGAGATGCTGACGGAATGCGGTGTGGACGTGATCGTCCCCTGGTCGGCCGGACGCAGCGTGTCGGTCTGGCGCGGCGACAAGGCCGAACGGGGCGTGGAGCGGTGGCGGGCCGTGGGCCGCGCGGCGACCAAGCAGTCCCGGCGCAGCCGACTTCCCGCGATCCTCGATCTCCACGATTCACGCGCGGTTGCCGACCTGATCGCCGGTGCCGATCTCGCCATCGTGCTGCACGAGGCTGCCGACGAGCCGTTGACCGCCGCCACCGATCTGTCCGGGTTGCGTGACGTCGTCATCGTCGTGGGGCCCGAGGGCGGCATCAGCGATGAGGAGCTGGCGCGGTTCCGCGATGCCGGCGCCCGCGTCGTCGGCCTCGGGCCCACGGTGCTGCGCACCTCCACCGCGGGGGTGGTGGCCGCCGGGGTCCTCTCGGCCGCGTCCGGCAGGTGGGAGAGGCGGTAGGTTGCCATCATGAACGCCGACGCACGATCCCAAGTCGCCGCAGACGGCTGCCTGTTCTGCAGCGTCGTCGCGGGTGACGTCCCGGCCGACGTGGTCCACAGCGACGACGATTTCGTGGCCTTCCGCGACATCCATCCACAGGCGCCTGTCCACGTCCTCGTCATCCCGCGCGACCACTTCGCCACGGCCGCGGAACTCACCGCCGCCGATCCGACCGCCGCGGGTCGCCTCCTCGAGGCGGCGACCGACGTGGCCGAACTCACCGGTGTCGCCGAGGCCGGGTACCGCATCGTGCTCAACACCGGTCCCGACGGCGGTCAGTCCGTCGACCATGTCCATGCCCATGTCCTGGGAGGTCGTCAGATGGGATGGCCACCCGGATGACAGACAGTGGTGACGCAGCGGTGAGCGGCGGGAGCGCCACGGCCACCGAGTCGCAGTCCAGGATCGTTATCCCGGCCTCGCAGCCCATGGTGGCGCTGCTGGGACCCGGCGACTCGTTCCTGCGCATCGTCGAGAACGCCTTCCCGGACCTGACGGTCCTGGTGCGTGGAAACGAGGTCGCGCTCGCCGGCCCTGAGCACGAGGTCGCGCTCGCCGACCAGTTGTTCGCCGAACTGCTCGCGATGCTCCGCACCGGGCAGGGCTTGTCGTCCGACACGGTCGAACGCTCGATCGGCATGCTGCGCGCCGGTGACGCGCGGCCCGCCGACGTGCTCACCGCCAACATCCTCTCCAGCCGAGGCCGCACGATCCGGCCCAAGACGCTGAACCAGAAGCACTATGTGGACGCCATCGACCGCAACACCGTCACCTTCGGCATCGGCCCGGCGGGGACGGGCAAGACGTACCTGGCGGTGGCGAAGGCGGTTCAGGCTCTGCAGCGCAAGGATGTGAGCCGGATCGTCCTGACCCGCCCGGCGGTCGAGGCCGGTGAGCGGCTCGGGTTCCTGCCGGGGACCCTCAGCGAGAAGATCGATCCCTACCTCAGGCCCCTGTACGACGCCCTGCACGACATGATCGACCCCGACTCGATCCCGCGCCTGATCACGAGCGGCACCATCGAGGTGGCCCCACTCGCCTACATGCGGGGCCGTACGCTCAACGACGCGTTCATCATCCTCGACGAGGCGCAGAACACGACCCCGGAGCAGATGAAGATGTTCCTCACCCGCCTGGGGTTCGGATCCACCATGGTCGTCACCGGGGACGTGACCCAGGTCGACCTGCCGTCGGGACAGTCCTCGGGGCTGCGGATCGTCGAGGAGATCCTGACCGACATCAGGGACGTCGCCTTCTGTCGGCTCGATGCCCAGGACGTCGTGCGCCACGAGCTGGTCGGACGCATCGTCGAGGCCTACGGTCGGTGGGACGCCCAGCCGGATCGGGCGGGGACCCGGCGACCGGGTGATCGTCGGGGGCACCGTGGCTGACCGTCCCGGCCTGGACATCCGCGACGACTCGGGAGAGGAACTCGACACGCGGGACCTCGCGGGACTCGCCGCGTTCCTGCTCGACGCCCTGCGTATGGGCGCCGACGCGGAACTGTCGGTCACTCTCGTCGACGAGTCGACGATGGCCGACCTCCACGTGGAGTGGATGGGTGAGCCCGGTCCCACGGACGTTCTGAGTTTCCCCATGGACGAGGTGACCGAACCCGCTCCCGGTCAACCGCCCGCCGAGGGCGTGCTGGGGGATGTCGTCATCTGTCCCGCCGTGGCACGCCGGCAGGCGGTCGTCGCCGGACACGAACCGGAGCACGAGATGCGGATCCTGCTCACCCACGGCGTCCTGCACCTGCTCGGCCTGGACCACGTGGACCCCGACGAGGAGCGCATCATGTTCCAGCGGCAGCGCGACCTCGTCGCCGACTACGAGAGGGCCGTCGGTGGGTGATGCCGTGATGCTGCTGGCAGTTGTCGTGCTGCTTGTGGTGGTGGCCTGGTTCCTCGTCGCCGCGGAGACGGCGTTCGCCGGCCTCTCCCAGGTCCGACTCGCCCACCTGCGCGACGAGGGCAGTCGACGCGCCGAGCGCCTCATGCCGATGGCGGTCGACGCGACGCGGTACGTCAACGTCCTGCTGCTCGCCCACACCTTCGTGACGTTGGCGGCGCTGGGGCTGCTCTACGTCGCGCTCGACGACTGGTTCCCCCAGGAGGGTGCCCTCGATCTGTTGATCGCCGTCCTCATCATGTCGCTCGTGTCCTACGTCGTGCTCGGCGTCTCGGCGCGTACCGTCGGGCAACAGCATCCCGAGCAGGTGGCGGCCCTCGCCGCCGGTCCCGCCCGGTTCCTCGCCGTGATCCTGACACCCGTGTCGGCCCTGCTGATCCTGGTGGGCAACGCCATCACCCCGGGCAAGGGCTACCGCCGCGGGCCGTTCGGCTCCCAGGCCGAACTGCTGGAGATGCTCGACCGGGCAACCGCCGATTCCGTCATCGAGGACGACGAACGCCAGATGATCGACTCGGTGTTCGAGCTCGGTGGCACCGTTGCTCGCGAGGTGATGGTGCCCCGCACGGAGATGGTGTTCATCGAACGCGACCGGACCCTGCGGCAGGGGTTGAGTCTCGGGCTGCGGTCGGGGTTCTCGCGGATCCCCGTGATCGGCGAGGACACCGATGATGTGGTGGGGGTCGTCTTCCTGAAGGATCTGGTCCGCCGGGTGTTCGAGCACCGCGACTCGGAACTCACCGAGAAGGTCGAGTCGATCATGCGGGCCGCTGCCTTCGTCCCCGACAGTAAGCCCGTCGATGACCTGTTGCGTGAGATGCAGGCCGACCGCATCCACCTGGCGATCGTCATCGACGAGTTCGGCGGCACGGCGGGACTGGTCACGATCGAGGACATCCTCGAGGAGATCGTCGGTGAGATCACGGACGAGTACGACACCGGGGCGCCCGAGGTCGTCCGTCTGACACCGGACGCCGTACGCGTGAGTGGCCGTCTGTCGATCGACCACCTGTGCGAGTTGACCGGCCTCGATCTGGACGCCGACGAGCTGGGTGTCGACACCGTGGCCGGACTGCTCGCCCGCCGGCTGGGGCGGGTGCCCATCCCGGGCGCCGAGATCACCGAGCAGGGCTGGCGGTTGGAGGCGGAGTCGTCCGCCGGGCGTCGCAACAGGATCGGTTCCGTGCTGGTGGAGCGAGTGGACGCCCCCGACGGCCACAATGGACCCCATGAGCCCGCCTGACCCCGCCGAAGCGCTGGGGCCCGAGGACCAGAAGCTGGTGTCCCTGGCCCGTTCGGCGCGTGCCCGCATCGGTGCTGCCCGCGCGGGTGCGGTGCGCGACGACACTGGACGGTCCTACGTCGGCGCTGACGTCCATCTCCCGTCGCTGACGATCAGTGGACTCGACCTCGCCGTCGCCCAGGCGGTCGCGGCGGGCGCCACGGGCCTGGAGGCTGCGGTGGTCGTCGGGGACGTCGCGGCGGCAGACCCCGATGGCGATGCGCCCATCGGCGTCGGTGCGGTGGGCGACGTCGGTCCGCAGGGGGTTCCGATCTTCCTCACCGACCGTGCCGGCGCAGTGGTCCGGGTCCTCACCGCATGAGTCCGCCGAGCGCGTCCCCGGTCGGCCCGGATGGGTACCGCAGCGGCTTCGCCTGCATCGTCGGACGCCCCAACGTCGGCAAGTCGACCCTTCTCAACGCTCTCATCGGATCTCACCTGGCCATCACCTCCGACCGGCCCCAGACCACCCGGCACGCCATCCGGGGAGTGGTTCACTCCGACGGTGGTCAACTGGTCATCATCGACACCCCCGGTCTGCACAAACCCCGGACGCTGCTCGGCAAGCGGCTCAACGACCTCGTCAGAGCCACCTGGGGGCAGGTCGACGTACTGGTGCAGTGCTTCCCGGCGGACCAGAAGACCGGACCGGGGGACCGGCTCATCGCCAAGGAGTCCGCGGCGGCGCATCGGGGCACCAGGGTCGGGGTGGTCACCAAGACCGACCTCGCTGATCCGGAGACCGTCGCGCTACGCCTCCTGGAGGTGCAACGTCTCGGTGAGGAGACGGGACGGCCGTTCGACGACATCGTCCCGGTCAGCGCGACCACTTCCGACAACGTCGACACCTTGCGCGACATCCTCATCGCCGACCTCCCCGAGGGTCCGCCGCTCTACCCCGAGGGTCAGATCACGGAGGAGCCGGAGCGGGTTCTCATCGCCGAGCTCATCCGCGAGACCGCTCTGGCCGGGATGACCGACGAGTTGCCCCATTCGATCGCCGTCGTGGTGGAGGACCTCGCCTACCGCGAGGGCAGGCGCGACGACGATCCACTGCTGGACGTGACGGCATTCCTCTTCGTCGAGAGGGACAGTCAGAAGGCCATCGTCATCGGGGCCAAGGGCAGCGGCATCCGGCGCATCGGCAGCGAGTCGCGGCGCCGGATCGAGGAACTGCTCGGCACTCGGGTCTTCCTGGATCTGCGGGTCAAGGTGGCCAAGGACTGGCAGCGCGACCCGAAACAGATGAACCGGCTGGGGTTTTGACGCGGTGGGGTTCTGACGCGGTGGGGTTCTGACGCGGTGGGGTTCTGACGCG
>CAIWTL010000027.1 GCA_903915555.1 uncultured Micrococcales bacterium
GGACATGCCTCACCTCCGCCCGCCGCCCGGCCGACGACATCCGGGACAGCCGCTCTCCCCACCGGGCGTGGGCGTGCGCGGCCCCCCAGGGGTTGGCGGCACCCAGGTGGAACTTCACCAGCTGCGAATACCGGTAGGCCGTGGGGTCCAGCTCGGTGGCCCGCACCAGCAGAGCCTCGGCCGCGACTGCGTCCGAGCGCGCCAACGCCTCCTCCGCCGCGACCTCGAGGGCGAACGCCTGGTGGGTGAGAACGATGCCGTCGGGGGCGGCCACAAGGTGTGCGCCCCCCACGTCCAGGAGGTCCAGAAGTTGCGGGGGGGCGCCCACCACGGGAGCCTCAGAGGGCTCACTGGGTGTGCGCGGAGTCCAGCGTCGCCGATTCATCAACAGGGCTGTCGTGGCGGCGCGGATCACGTAGTCGGGGTGGTCGATGTCGTCACCCCCCGACGTGAGGTCGGCGAAGTCCCGGGGGGTCACCAGAACGTCGTCTCCTGACGCCCCGTCCACCCCGTCCCTGTATCGGCGGATCAGCGCATGGAGGAATCCGGGTGTGGGCTCGGTGTCTGGACTGAGCAGAAGCACGAACTCACTGTCGGACCGCGAGACGACATCGTCCACGGCGGCCCCGACCTCCACCGGCTGCTCGTGGCCCACCACGCGTACCCCCGGGTAACTCTCCACGAAATGCCAGGGGCGCTCGACCGCCGTGTCGTTGACCACCACCACATCCGCCCACCCCGCCGCCTCGGTGACCGCCAATGCCGACACGCAACGGTCCACATGGACGAAATCCCCCCCCGCCGGGATCACCACCGTGACCCCTGGTCGGTCGGCGAGAGGCGTCACCGGACCACGAGCGGACGCTGCCGCCACAGCCGGCCCCGGCGACAACCCCTGCTCACGTCCGACGAGGACGTAGTGCGTGAACGGCTCCCAGCCGGTCTCCCCCACCTGCGGATACTCGTTCACGTACCAGTGCGGGTCGAACAACGGATTCGGACGCCGCAGCTCCGCAGCTCCGTGCGCGACGAAGTGAGCCACCGGATTCACACCGGCCGCCGCCACATCGCGATATGCGTTCAGGTACCAGTCGGTGTCGAACAGCGGCCCCGGGTCGCGGCCCTCCCGCCATCCGTAGTCCAGGAAGTGCGCCAGGGGGTCGGCCCCGGCCGCCGCCACATCCGGATACCGCCGCCGGTACCAGTCGCGGTCGACCAACAACTCGACCGACAACCCGGAGCCCCGGCTGGTCGGGTCCTCGGCCTCGGGCGGCCCAGCCGTCTCGGGCGCCTGAGTCGATCCCCGTCGCCACCACGCCCTCATGCCATCACCTCTGCCGTCGCCTGCTGCACCAGGGGAAGCACCCGATCCCCCAGCCCCCCCACGAACCGGAACGGGTCGACGTCACCGAGTGGCATCACGAACACCTCATCGATCCCCAGGCGGGCGTAGGCCCGCATCTCGTCGGCGAAGCGGGCGGCGCCGTCGGGGTCGATACCGACGGGCGACGTGTACAGGATCGTCTTGGAGATGCGCTCGTAGTCCGTGCCTTCGGCGTCACAGTGGCTCCGCAGGACGGCCAACAACTCAGCGGTCGCCTCCGGTCCGCCGGCATCCGGACCGGCGAACAGGTTACAGGCGTCGGCATATCGAGCGACCAGGCGCAGGGTCCTGCGTCGTCCGGTGCCTCCGATCAGAAGGGGAGGCCTGCGGATCGGCATGGGCGAACAAACTGTCGCCACCAACGAGAAGTGGCGTCCGTTGAAGGGTCCGTTGTCGGCTGACCACATACGCCCGACGATCTGGAGGGTCTCCTCGAGCATTTCGAATCGCTGTCCCAGATCCGGGAAGGGAAGTCCGTAGACGGCGTTCTCGTAGGCATACCAGCCGGCACCCAGTCCCAGGCGGGCGCGTCCACCCGACAGGACGTCGAGGGTGGCAACGGCCTTGGCGAGCAGGACGGGGTGCCGGTGCGTGACACCCGACACGAGGAGCATGACGTCCGCGGACGACGTCTGAGCAGCCGCGAAGCCCAGCGCCGTGTATCCCTCCAACATGGGGTCTCCCGGGGGGAACTGGCCCAGTTGCAGGAAGTGATCCATCAGGGCGACGGCGCTGACACCGGCCTGGTCGGCGGATCTCACCAGTTCGGCGAAGGACCGGGACAGTCGCGCCGAACCTCCGGGCAGGGAGTAGTCGTGCGGGTGCAGAGCGACCCGCATCCCTGTGACGGCAGCCGACTGCACCTCCCGGACCTCATCGGCGGACCGATCGCGCACCAGGGGTTGGGTGGTGTCGCGTGATGGCCGCTCCTCCCGCACATTGCGATTTGCCGCCCACTGCCGCGGGGAGCGGATCACACGCTCGGTGTCGCCAGGGGAGTCCTGGCTCGGGCGGTGTGACAACGAGAGCCACTCCCCTAGGTTTTCGCACTCGAACCTCTCCTGATCGGCGGCGCGGGGATCGGTCAGCAGTCCACCGACATCGACGGGGGCACCATGCGCGACTTCGAGTAGGTGCAGCATCGTCACCGGATCCCGTCCGGGAGTGGCCCACGTGACATCGACTCCATCGATGAGCGCCCGAGGATGCACCCACGAGCCATCGACGAGCAGCGGCTGGTCGGGCGGGAGCGTGACGTCGATGCGGGGGGAGTCCGAGCCGA
>CAIWTL010000028.1 GCA_903915555.1 uncultured Micrococcales bacterium
CCGAGGTGGACGGCGTGGCGGCGACCCGCCGGTTGTACGAACTGCATCCCGAGACGTCCGTGGTCATGCTGACGACCTTCGCCGACAGCAGCCGCGTCATGGAATGCCTGGAAGCGGGCGCCGTCGGGTACCTGTTGAAGGACGCTCCTCCCGCGGACGTCGTCGCAGGAGTCGTGGCTGCCGCGCACGGGGGATCCCCACTCGATCCGCGGGTGGCCAGATCTCTGGTCGAGGCGCAGCGGCGCGCCCCCGTCCCGCGCAGCGACGTCCAACTGACGGACAAGCAGCGGCAGGTGCTGGACCTTGTCGCCGAAGGCATGTCGAACCGACTCATCGGCCGACGCCTGGGGATCTCCGAGAAGACGGTGAAATCGCACCTCACGACCATCTACGGCCTCCTGGGTGTCACCGACCGCGTCCAGGCGGCCGTGTGGGCGCAGCGTCATCCGCGGCCCTGATCGGCGTGTGTCACAGCGCCGACAGTCCGTAGAGGAGCAGCATGAGCGCGGCGGGGGCGAAGGCGACGGTCATCAGGACGCCGGCCCATGACGAGCGCCCACGCGAGCGGTAGACCCAGGCGGCGGTACTGAACCCGATGGGCCACAGCGGGAACGCCCACACGGTCGCTGTGAAGAGCCATGACCCCGGACCGCCGCCACCGGCGGGTGAGGCGATGACGAGGATGGTCACCCAGACCGCGACCGACAGCAGGGCCAACCCCTGCCCGATGACCATCCAGGCCAGTTGCCGCCCCGGGTCGGCGTCGGGGTCCTCGGCCACCACGGGGATCGCCTCCGTGTCCGCCCGGTAGTCGCTCACCGGCTCAGGGTACGGGTGTCGCGGCCGCGCCGGGGCCGTGCGTTGTTCGGGTGAGGTTCGAAGACCCGTCAGATCCAGATCGCGCCGGCGGGCCCGACACTGAATCGCTCCGGCGTCGCGGGCAGGCGGCGCGCCTCTCCCTGCGCGCATCGACGGGCGCTCCACGCGGCGGCCGCCGCGTCGATGACGTCGTCGGTCGCGGCCCGGACACCGGCGTCACCCACATCCTGCGCCGCGAGGTCCAACCCCGCGTCCCGCAGCAGTCGGAGTCGGGCCTGCATCCCGGCCCACGTCCGCTTCGGCGCAGCAACGGGACTGCCCCCGTTCATCTGGGCGAACGAGCACTCCGGATGACACTCCACGACCTGTCGGTCCGGGTTGGCGGTGACGAACTGCTCGGCTTCGAGGATGGCGGGGACGAGGGCGAAGGCCTGGGCGGTCACCCCCTGCCCGCTGCGCTGCAGGTTGCGCCGCGACGCCTCGGCGCGGTCCGGGGCCGCCACCGCGTCCCGCGTGGGAGTCACGAAGAGAGTGGCGGCGCGGTTGCCGAGGAACCGTCGGCCCAGGAGGTCCGCCTGTCGTGCCCCCGTGTCGGGCAGCCCGATCGGGATGTCCACGGCGATGGTGGACAGCGACGGGGGTGCCGTCGCCACCAACTCCGACAGGGTCGCGCCGAAGAGGCCGCGCAGGCCGTCGTCCCACAGGATCCCCACCCAGCCGCCCCGGCACCGGTCCACACCGAGGACGGCGCTCGGCCCGGTCACGTCACCGGATGCGGGTAGTCGGGAGACCGGTGCTGGAACGACAGGATCTTGGGATTGCGGATGACGCCGTCGTGGATCTCGATGGCGCGGCTGATGGTGGCGTTCTCCTCCCACCCGGCGGCACCCGACAGCACGGGGCGGAGGAAGGGGAGGAGTGCCTCGCTGTTCTCCCACGTGGCGGAGTCCCACAGGTAGGACGGCGTGTGGTCGACGCCGTAGTAGTGGACGTCGTCCCCGACCGTGAACATCGGATCCGAGAACGAGGTCGGCCGCGCGAACTCGAATCCCATCCCCTCGTCGCACGACACATCGACGATCAGGGTGCCCGGTCGCAACGCGGCCACGTCCTCGTCGGTCAGGAACATGAGGGGATCATCCGTGTCCTGCAGGACGCAGTTCACGATGATGTCGAACTCCGACAGGAACTCCGCCGTCGGCACGGCTCCCGACGCCTTCAGGGTGACCGTCCGCTGCCGGTCCTCGGGGATGCGCTCGAGGCCTCCCAGGGTCACGTGGGGGATCGGTGCGGCCACGGTGTTCACCTCACGCATGGTCAGCGCCACGACCTCCGTGACCCCCAGCCCGACGAGGGCATTGGCCGCCCCCCGCGCGGTATTGCCGAATCCGAGGAGTACCGCTCGGCGCTTCTTGCCGTAGTGGCCGGTGAAGCCGCTGAGGGTCATGGCATGCAGCACGGACGCATAGCCGGCGATCTCGTTGTTCATCTGGAACACATGCACCATGAAGCGCCCATCGGGTGTCCAGTGGTTCATCGCCTCCCACGCGATCAGGGTGACGCGGCGGTCGATCGCTGCCTGCGTCAGTTCCACGTCCTGGACGCAGTGGGGCCAGCCCCACAGGGCCTGACCCGGTCGCATCGCGGCCACGTCCGCCAGAGTGGGCTTCGGCTGCAGGATGACGTCGCTGTGGGTGAAGAGCTCCGCGCGCGAGCGGAAGCCGGCGACGAGGTCGGCCAACTCCGCGTCGGGAACGCCGTACTCCTCGCCGTATCCGTGCTCCAGCCAGATCAGTCGACGCAGGTCGGGAGCGATCCGCTCGAAGTGGCGGGGGTGCAAGGGGAGTCGGTGCTCGTTCTCCTTCGCCGACCTGCCCAGCACGCCCAGCGTCAGTCGGGGTGCATCGGGGGGCACGGAGACTCCAGATCGGGCGGGGGCGGGTGAGTGGAAGCGTAGCCCGCGCGTGCCCGCTTCGCGCAGCGCCTGATCGGCCCGAGGTCACGGCTCTGGGGCCCGATCGTCAGCAGGCCACGTCGCACCCGTGACCTATAGCGTGTGCCGAAGTGATCGGAGGAGCCATGCTGCGTCGAACCGCCACAGCAGTGATCGCATCGGGCATCGTCCTGTCGGGTCTCGCCGTAGGCGTCGCCGCCCCCGGGCAGGCGGTCACGGCCGCGCCGACGAAGTCGGGGTACGTCGACCCCTGCGACCCGGGGCGCAACGCGCGCGGCTGGAGCGAGCGCGAGTGCCGAACGGCCAACTGGATGGGGCGCACCTACGCCAAGGCCCCCTCCACCGTGCTCGCCGATGTGCTCATCCCCGGAACGCACGACTCCGGCGCCTACGGCATCCGGGACAAGGCCCCCTGCGCGCCGCAGGTCGTCGCCGGCGCCAGCGCCGTCTTCAAATTGGCGGCCGAGCGCAACCCCTGCACCGCCGCGGCGTTGGCGCGGGCGCAGAACCACACCCTCGGCGCCCAACTGCGCGGCGGTATCCGGTACCTCGACGTCCGCGTCGGTGTGCCGGCGGACAAGATCATCACGTCGCCCCGACCGCCCGCGCGGAACCCGCTGAGCGTGCCGCTGGTGATGCAGCACAACTACGTCTCGGACACGCTGGAACGCGGACTCACCCAGGTGGTGAAGTTCGCCGCTCAGCATCCACGGGAAGCCATCGTGCTCGACGTCCAGCACATCGACCTGGTCGCCGACGAGGGCATCAACGACTACTACCGGAAGGCCGTCATCGGGGTCCTGCGGACACTCAGCCCGGCCGGGATGTCCGACACGGTCTGCTCGCGGGCATGGACGCCGCAGACCGTCGGCGCGGGCGCCCGGCAGTTGGCGACGAAGGTGCCGCTGCGGAAGGCGTGGCAGGCCGAGCGGAATCTCGTGGTCCTCATGGACCCCGACATGCCCGCGAACCCGTGCTACTACGACCGCGGTCGTTCGATCATGAGTCCGTGGCCCAACACCGACGTCCCCGAGGTGAGCCGGAAGGCCAATGAGGGCTACCTGGCGGAGCGGGCGCGTCGCCTGCGGACCGGTGACTGCCAGAAGGCCTCGGGTGAGAACCAGACCGC
>CAIWTL010000029.1 GCA_903915555.1 uncultured Micrococcales bacterium
CATCATGCTCAGTGAGGATCGCATCCGCAGTGCCATGGCGGAATGTGGCACCGGTGACGAACTGCTCGGCCGCATGCGTCACCTCCTCGGTGCCGAATGGGACGCCGAACTGGAGCCGTTCCGCTATGCGGGTGACGGCGCCACGGTGCGCTGGCTGCACCAGGTCGGTTGACCCCCACGAGTCGGGATCCGGTCAACCGAGGCCGGTCCCGACCAGGCTGCCTAGGATGTAGGTGACGGCGGCTGCGCCCGCGCCCACGGCGAACTGGCGAAGCGCGGAGCGCGTCACACCCAGACCGGACAGTCGGCCCACCGTTCCCCCGACCACGAGGAGCGCGAGGCTGGCGAGTACCACCGCGATGATCAATGCAGTGGTCCCTCCGGTGATGAGGTAGGGGATCACCGGAACGATCGCACCGACCGCGAACGCGACGAAACTGGAACCCGCCACCTTCAGCGGCGAGCCGAGATCGTCGGGGTCGAGCCCCAGTTCCTCCCGGGCGAGGGTGTCGAGAGCGACGTTCGGGTCGGACATGATCCGTTCGGCGGTCTTGCGGGCCATCTCCTTGTCCAGGCCCTTGGCGCGGTAGATCAACTCCAGTTCACGCTGCTCCTCGAGGGGCTTCTCCTTCAGTTCGGACGCCTCCATCGACAGTTCACGTCGGAAGATGTCCTTCTGGCTGGCGACGGACACGTATTCGCCCGCCGCCATCGAGAACGCTCCGGCGAGCAGCCCGGCGACGCCGGCGAGCAGCACTGTGCCGCGCTCCTGCCCCGACCCGGCGAAGCCCATGACAAGGGCCGTGTTGGACACCAACCCGTCGCTGGCGCCGAACACGGCCGCGCGCAGGGATCCCGACTTGTCGGTGCGATGCCAGGGCTCCGCCGAGTTGAGCACCTCGCGGGTGTCGGTGGCCGAGGCCGTGTCGGTGCTGTCGGAAGGACTCGACTCGGCACGCAGCCGACCGAGGACCTGTTCGTGGATGCGTTCGTCGTCGGCCATCCCCGGCGCAGCGTCCGGCTCGTCGTCGTACAACCCTTGAGCATCCCGCTCCGCCTGCTCCAGTTCGGGCAGGACGGCATCGAGGGAGAACTGCCGGGCTCGGCGCAGCATCTCCTCGTCGTCGGGTGCCAGCGTGTCGTCGATCGGGGGTATCGGCTGACCTGCGGCCCTGAGCAGTTCCTCCCAGTGCGCGGCATGCCGATCCTCGATGGAGGCCAACTCGAGAAGGGCTTCCCGCCGCTCCCCGTCGGTGAGTTGGGCAAGGGCGCGGTACATGCGGCTGGCCTTGCGCTCGTCGTCGAGGTAGCGCAGATAGCGTTGGGTGGCCTTCATGTTCCTAGTGTCGGTGTCGGAGCGCGACGGCGCCAAGCACCCCGATCATGTGTCCGTCGGGCGGTCGTAGAACTTCAGCGCGTGGCGCACCGTGTCGACGTAGGCGTCGGCACCGATGAGGTCGGTGATGCCGTAGTAGTCGAGGACGGGGCGGGTCTGTTCGGGGAGCCTGGCGATGATGAACTTGGCGCCATGGGCCTGCACGATCTTGATGGCCTTGCGGAGTGCCTCCGCTGACGTCCAGTCGACGGTGTGGAGTTCGGAGGCATCCAGCACGAACACTGTCACGGGGTCCGGGGCCGACTCCATGAGAGTCGTGACGTCTTCGACGAGTCGCGGTGAGTTGGCGAAGAACAGATTCGCCGCGAATCGGTAGATGATCAGGCCCGGGTCGGTCTGCACCCCCGGCTCGATGGGGTTGTCGTGCCGTACGCCGTCCTCGACCGTGAGAACCGAGTTGGCGGGGCGCGACGCGTGGGTCAGGTTGTGGGCGATGGATGCGACGATGGCCCACAGGATTCCGCCGCCGACGCCGAAGATCGCGACGAACGCGGCTGTGCTGACGGCGACGCGGTACTCGCCGTGATGACCCGGCAGGCGCCGCAGGTAGCGCAGTGTCGAGAACTTCATCAAGTGGATCGCGATGACGAAGACGATCGCTGCCAGTGCGGCCTCCGGGAGGTAGGCGAACGCGCCCGTGAGGAACAGCAGCACCGGGATGGTGAGTACCGCCAGGACGACCATGGCCATCTGCGACCGAGCGCCCGCCTGGTCGGAGACCGCGGTCTTCGTCGGTGAGCCGTTGACCACGAATGAGCCGAAGAGGCCGTTGCCGATGTTGGCGGCGCCGAGCGCATAGAGGTCCTTGTTGGCGTCGTACTTGTCGTCGTGCTGGACCGCGAAGGCGCTGGATGTGGAGATGCTCTGCCCGATCTGGACGAGCAAAAGGACACCCGCGGTCGGTACGAGGCCGGTCATCATGGCGGGGTCCGCGATCGGGAGACTGAACGTGGGGAGCCCCTGCGGAAGAGCGCCGACCATCGTCACGCCGAAGCGACCACTGAGGTCGAAGGCCCACGAGAGCGCGATACTGGCCACGAGCGCGAGCAGCGGTCCGGGAAACTTCGGCGCCACCTTTCCCAGGATCAGGATGCCGGTGATCACAGCGACCGCGATCGCGAGGTCCGCGACATTGGTCTCACCGAGGTGCTCGAACGTGGCGACGAGCTTCCCCCACGTGCTGTCGGCCTTGGCCTCGACGCCGAGGAGGCTGTGCAACTGGCTGATCGCGATCTGGATCCCCACGCCGGTGAGGAATCCGGCCAGCACGGAACGGGACAGGAAGTCCGACAGGAAGCCGAGGCTGAGTCGACCCGCCAACAGCAGGGCGAGGCCGGTCATGACGGCCAACGCGCATGTGAGCGGGATGAAGGCGCTCGGGTCGTCGGCGGCCAATGCTCCGACTGCTGCCGCGCTGATGGCCGCGGTGGCCGAATCCGCACCGACGACCAAGCGCTTCGACGAGCAGAACACCGCGAAGAGCAGAACCGGGATCAGGCACGTGTAGAGGCCGGTCTCCGGCGGCATCCCGGCAATCTTGGCGTAGCCGAGGCCTTCGGGGATGGCGACGGCAGCGAGGGTGGCGCCCGCGATGACGTCTCGCGTCAGCCAACTCCGCTTGTACGGCACGATGCCCTGCAGCACGCCGAGACGGCTGATGAGGCGGGGGGTCTCCGTGCCGGCGGCCCCGGTCTGTGATGTGGCCACGAGATACCTCCCGTGCACTGAACCTACCGACGGTGCGCGGGCGAGTCCGGGTGAACGCGGAGTTGCGACCGGGTTGCGTCGCGAGGAACCGCTGTCAGCCGGTGCCCTCGGTGTTGCCCGCGTCGGCCGCCGCGGGATCGGGGAGGTCGTACCTCGCCGCGGCCTGAGCCGGTAGCTCCGCAGCGACCTCCCCGCGCCCGGCGAGCGCCAGCAAGGTCTGCACGGTGATCGACTCCGCGTCGACGAGGAAGTGGCGGCGCAGTGCCCCACGGGTGTCCGACTGCCCCCAGCCGTCAGTACCCAGCGCATGGAAGTCCTGGGGGACCCACGGCAGGATCTGTTCCTGCACCGCACGCATGTAGTCGGAGACCGCGATGACGGGCCCCGGCCGGCCCGCGAGTCGTTGCGTCACGTAGGGAGTCCGGCGCGGGGCTGCCGGGTCGAGGAGCG
>CAIWTL010000030.1 GCA_903915555.1 uncultured Micrococcales bacterium
ACCGCGGCGCCATGCTCCTTCACGATGGGCATGATCTGCTGGAAGCGGGAGGTGGGACCGTCGCCGTCCTCGTAGTTCACCGAGTTGATGAGGCTGCGTCCCCCGAGCATCTCCAGACCCGCTTCGATGACTGCGGGCTCCGTCGAGTCGAGCACGATCGGAAGAGTGGATGCGGTGGCCAGCATGCCCGCGACCGTCCGCATGTCCTGTGTGCCGTCGCGGCCCACGTAGTCGATGCAGAGATCGAGTGTGTGGGCGCCGTCGGCGATCTGGGCGCGGGCGATCTCGACGCAGTCCTCCCACCGGGCCTCCAGCATGGCCTCCCGGAAGGCCTTCGACCCGTTGGCGTTGGTGCGCTCACCGATGGACAGGAACGTCGTGTCCTGGTCGAGCGGAACCGCCTGGTAGAGCGATGACACCGAGGGTTCGACGGTGGGGGTGCGTGACTCCACCGGGCGCCCACCGACGCGCTCCACGACGGCCCGCAGATGTTCGGGGGTGGTTCCGCAGCAGCCCCCGACGAGGTTGAGCCCGTACTCGCGGGTGAACCGGTCGTGCGCGTCGGCCAGTTCCTCCTCGGTGAGGGGGTAGTAGGCGCCGTCGGACGTGAGCTGCGGCAGACCCGCGTTGGGCATGCAGGTGAGCGCGAGGTCGGCATTCTGAGCCAGATAGCGCAGATGCTCCGACATCTCGGCGGGCCCGGTGGCGCAGTTGAGCCCGATGCCCGCGATCCCCAGCCGGCGCAACGCCGTGAGTGCCGCACCGATCTCGGATCCGAGGAGCATGGTGCCCGTGGTCTCGACGGTCACCTGCGCGAATATGGGCACGTCGGCGCCGGCGGCCTCGATCGCGCGACGGGCGCCGATGATCGCGGCCTTCGCCTGCAGCAGGTCCTGGGCCGTCTCGATGAGGATGGCGTCGACACCCCCGTCGACCAGTCCCCTCGCCTCCTCCTGGTAGGCGTCCCGCAGCGTGCGGTAGTCGGTGTGCCCCAGGGAGGGCAACTTGGTGCCCGGACCCACCGAGCCGAGGACGTAGCGGTCCTTGCCGTCGTCATAGGAGTCGGCGACCTCCCGGGCGATGCGCGCACCCGCCTCGGCGAGTTCGTAGATGCGGTCGACGATGTCGTACTCGGCGAGATTGGCGAAGTTGGCGCCGAAGGTGTTGGTCTCGACGCAGTCGACTCCGACATCGAAGTACGCGCGGTGCACGCCGGCGACGACATCCGGGCGCGTCACGTTCAGGATCTCGTTGCAGCCATCATGGTCCTCGAAGTCGGCGAGGGTCAGATCCGCGGCCTGGAGCATCGTGCCCATCGCGCCGTCGGCCACGAGAACACGTTCGTTGAGGGCGGCCAGGAGCGGCTGTCTGGGCATGCGGACAAGGATAGGGCCGTGGGGGCGTCCGCACCCAAACGGCACGGGTCAGGGCGTCGTCAACGGGTCATGACCGGCCGAGGGCAGCCCGGTAGCGGGCGACCGTGGCCGTCGTGGCGGAGTCCTGGGTCGGCGCGCCGGCGACCCCGTCCTTCAACTGCGGGATCAGGTTGGCCGCCATGACCTTGCCCAGTTCGACGCCCCACTGGTCGAAGGAGTCGATCCCCCACACGGCACCGGCCGTGAACACCGTGTGCTCGTAGAGGGCGACCAGCGCCCCCAGCGCGAACGGAGTCAGCTTCTGGACCATGATCACGCTGCAGGGACGGTTGCCGGGCATGACCTTGTGGGGAACCAGTTCGGCGGGCACTCCCTCGGCGGCCACCTCGTCCTCCGTGCGCCCGAGGGCGAAGACCGCCGCCTGGGCGAGCGCGTTGGCGATCAGCATGTCGTGCTGGTCCCCGAGCGGGTTGAGTGACTCCGCGAAGAAGAGAACGTCGCAGGGGATCGTGCTGGTGCCCTGGTGGATCAGTTGGTAGAAGGAGTGCTGGCCGTTGGTACCGGGCTCCCCCCAGTAGATGGGACCCGTCTCGTAGTCGACGGGGCTGCCATCGAGTCGCACCCGCTTGCCGTTGGATTCCATGGTGAGCTGCTGCAGGTAGGCCGGGAACCGGGAGAGGTACTGCTCGTAGGGCAGCACCGCCACGGTGGGGCAGGCGAGGAAGTTCCGGTTCCACACGCTGAGCAACCCGTTCAGCAAGGGGAGGTTGGCCGCGGGAGGGGCGGTGCGGAAGTGCTCGTCCATGGCGTGGAAGCCCGCGAGCATGTCGTCGAAGTTGTCCGGCCCGATGGCGATCATCGTCGAGAGCCCGATGGCGGAATCCATCGAGTAGCGGCCACCCACCCAGTTCCAGAACTCGAACATGTTGTCGGTGTCGATCCCGAAGGCCGCGACCTCGGTGGCGTTCGTCGAGACAGCCACGAAGTGCTTCGCGACGTCGGCGTCGTCACCCAGCCCCTTGCGCAGCCAGTCGCGCGCGGCCCCCGCGTTGGTCATGGTCTCCAGCGTGGTGAATGTCTTGCTGGAGACGATGAACAGCGTCTCGGCGGGATCCAGGTCGCGCAGCGCCTCGACGATGTCGGTGCTGTCGACGTTCGAGACGAAGCGGAACGTCAGATCGCGGTCCGAGTAGTCCTGAAGGGCCAGGTAGGCCATCACGGGACCGAGGTCGGAGCCACCGATGCCGATGTTCACCACATTGCGGATGCGTTTCCCGGTGTGTCCGACCCACTCACCGCTGCGGACCTTGTCCGCGAAGGCCTTCATCCGGTCCAGGACGCTGTGCACCTCCTGCACCACGTCGACGCCGTCGACGACCAGGGACTCGGTCTTCGGCATGCGCAGGGCCACGTGCAGCACAGAACGGTCCTCGGTGACGTTGATCCGCTCGCCGGCGAACATCGCGTCCCGACGCTGCAGGACGCCGCGCTCGTCCGCGAGAGCCAGCAGAGCGTCGATGACATCCTGGTCCACGCGCTGACGGGAGTAGTCGAAGGTGACCCCGGCCCCTTCCACGACCATGCGTGTCGCACGGGAGGGGTCCTTCTCGAGCAGATCCCGGATCGTGCCTTCACCGACGGTGCCGGCCAACTCGGTCAACGTGTCCCAACTGGTGCTCACTTGCTGTTCCTTCCGGATCTGCCACTCGTGTCGATCCTCAGCGACCGACCACGCTCTTGCCTGTGCGACGGACCACACTCTTGCACTAGCGTTCCATCGAACGCCACGGTTTGCCTGGGATGCCCCCGGGCGGAAGGAGACGATCGTGCCGACCGATAAGCCCATGCAGCTCGGAATGGTGGGACTGGGACGGATGGGGGCGAACCTCGTGCGTCGTCTCCAACGCGACGGTCACCAGTGCGTCGTCTACGACAACAATCCGGAGGCTGTCGCGGCGCTGGCCGCCGAGGGCGCGACCGGCGCGGACTCCCTCGAGGACTTCGTGGCCAAACTGGACGCCCCCAGGAACGCCTGGGTCATGGTTCCCGCCGGCGAGATCACCGAGAAGGTGACCGAGGAGCTCGGCGCCCTGCTCGAGGCGGGCGACACGATGATCGATGGCGGGAACTCCCGCTACCACGACGACATCAGACGGTCCAAGCACTTCGCCGAGCGCGGCATCCACTACCTGGACTGTGGGACCAGTGGTGGCGTATGGGGCCTGGACCGCGGCTACTGCCTCATGATCGGCGGCGACGAGGAGGCGGTCGACCGCCTTACACCGATCTGGGACTCGATCGCTCCGGGCCTGGGTGACGTCGAGCGCACCGAGGGTCGTACCGGCGACCCCTCCCCCGCCGAGCGCGGCTGGCTGCGCTGCGGACCCAGCGGGGCGGGCCACTTCGTCAAGATGGTCCACAACGGCATCGAGTACGGGATCATGGCGGCGTACGCCGAGGGTCTCAACATCCTCCACAACGCCGACGCGGGCGAGAAGCAGCGGGATCAGGATGCCGAGACGGCTCCGCTCGAGGATCCCGAGTACTACATGTACGACATCAACACCACGGATGTCGCCGAACTCTGGCGGCGGGGCTCGGTGATCGGCTCGTGGCTGCTGGACCTCACCGCGGCCGCCCTGCAGAAGTCTCCCGACCTCGACGAGTTCAGCGGACGCGTGTCCGACTCCGGTGAAGGCCGCTGGACGAGTCAGGCCGCCATCGACGTCGGCGTGCCCACCCCGGTGCTGACCTCGGCGCTGTTCTCCCGCTTCGACTCCCAGGGCAACGCCAAGTTCGCCAACCAGGTGCAGTCGGCGATGCGCAAGGAGTTCGGCGGTCACGACGAGAAGTCCGACTAGCAGCCGGCACGACCCTTCGCCGACAGCGGGAAGGTGCGGGAGGCATGATCCGACTCGCGCCCTCGTGGGTGCTGCCGGTCGAACCTGCCGGGACCGTCCTCGACGAACACTCCATCGTCATCGACGGGGAGCGGATCGTATCTGTCTCGCCCCATGACGAGGCCGCACGCAGTCATCCGGATGCTCAGGTCGTCGAGCTCCCCGACCGCGTCGTGATGCCGGGTCTGGTCAACACGCACACGCACGCGGCGATGACGCTGCTGCGGGGGTTCGCCGACGACCTGCCGCTGCTGGAATGGCTGGAGAATCGCATCTGGCCCACCGAGGCTCGCTGGGTCGACGAGCACTTCGTGCGGGAAGGCACCCTCGTCGCATGCCACGAGATGCTGCGCGGTGGGACCACCACGTTCAACGACATGTACTTCTATCCCGGTGAGGCCGTCCGTTCCGCCGTTCAGGCAGGGATGCGGGTGGTGGCGGGCATCCTCTATGTGGCGGCGCCCACCAGGTACGCCACCGACGAGCAGGAGTCCATAGAACGGGGGATCGCCGCCGCCGACGAATGGAGCAACGTCCCTGGCGTCACCTTCATGCTGGCGCCGCACTCCACGTACGCGGCCAGTGTCGCGTCGTGGGAGCGGGCAGGCGATCTGGCCGTCGAACTCGGCGTCGGGATCCACACGCACCTCAATGAGACGTGGGGAGAGGTGGAGCGGCACCTCGCCCAGCACCGCCGTCCGTCCGTGCAGTGGCTCGCGGATCACGGTGCCCTGTCCCCCACCTTTCTCGCAGCGCATGCCGTGCACATGGACTCGCACGACATCGCCGTAGCGGCCGAGTTCGGGGTCTGTGTGTCCCACTGTCCGTCGTCGAACCTGAAGCTCGCCTCCGGGTTCGCCAAGGTGCAGCAGATGCTGGACGCCGGGCTGACGGTGGGGATCGGCACGGACGGCGCTGCCAGCAACAACCGACTGGACATGTTCCAGGAGATCCGTACGGCAGCGCTCCTGGCCAAGGCCGTGGCACGCGACGGCGCGGCGGTGGATGCTCACACGGCACTGCGCATGGCGACCCTGGACGGCGCCCGCGCCCTGGGACTCGACGACCTCGTGGGCAGCATCCGACCGGGCAAGCAGGCCGACCTCATCGCGGTGAACCTGTCCTCCGACGACGCGGTCCCCCGGTACGACGTCGCATCACACCTGGTCTACGTGTGTGGACGCGGGGACGTCACCGACGTCTGGGTGGCGGGTCGGCAGGTGGTGCAGGACAGCGTGTGCCGCACGGTACCGGCGGAGGAGATCAGGCAGCGGGCAGCAGAGTGGCGCGACCGTATGGCACCCGCCTGACACGATCGCCGGGTCGCCGGCTCATTCGGTCAGGGACACCCCGAGGAGAGCATCCACCGCCCGCGCGATATCGGCGGGCGCAGACTCGTCACGCCCCCGACCGGCGCCGGCAGC
>CAIWTL010000031.1 GCA_903915555.1 uncultured Micrococcales bacterium
CTACCATCCCGCCGGGCCGATCGAGTCCATCCGGCCCAATCGCCCCGGCGTGCCGTGGCGCGTCGCCAAACACACCCTCATGGATCTGGACGAGTGGCCGTATCCCAAGGCGCCCGTCGTCCCCGTCGCCGAGACGATCCACGAGCGCATGAGCGTCGAGATCTTCCGCGGCTGCACCCGCGGCTGCCGCTTCTGCCAGGCGGGCATGATCACCCGTCCGGTCCGGGAGCGCAGCGGGGCGACCGTCGCCGAGATGATCGACTGCGGCATCGCCCGCACCGGGTTCAATGAGGTCGGGCTGCTCAGCCTGTCCAGCGCCGACCACTCCGAGATCGGGGACATGGCCAAGGGGCTCGCCGACCGGTACGCCGACTCCCGCACGTCCCTGTCCCTGCCGAGCACCCGCGTGGACGCGTTCAACATCGAGCTGGCCGACGAGTTGTCCCGGAACGGCCGCCGGTCCGGGTTGACCTTCGCCCCCGAGGGTGGCAGCGAGCGGTTGCGTCGAGTCATCAACAAGACGGTCACCGAGGAGGACCTCATCCGGACCGTCGCTGCGGCCTACGCCAGCGGTTGGCGCCATGTGAAGTTGTATTTCATGTGCGGGTTGCCCACAGAGACGGACGAGGACGTCCTGCAGATCGCGCGGATGGCCCGCGAGGTCATCCGGACCGGGCGTGAGGTGTCCGGTCGCAACGACATCCGCTGTACTGTCTCGATCGGCGGGTTCGTCCCCAAGCCCCACACCCCTTTCCAGTGGGCCCCCCAGTTGTCGGCGGACGAGACCGACCGCCGACTGCAGATGCTGCGCGACGACGTCCGCTCCGACCGTCGCTACGGACGGGCCATCGGGTTCCGCTACCACGACGGCAAGCCGGGCATCGTGGAGGGACTCCTGGCCCGCGGTGACCGCCGGGTGGCCGATGTGATCGAGTCGGTGTGGCGCGACGGCGGCCGGTTCGACGGGTGGTCGGAGCACTTCTCCTACGAGCGCTGGGACGCCGCGGCGCAAGCCGTCTTCTCCGCCGGCCCCCTCTCGCTGGACTGGTTCACCACTCGTGAGCGGGACTTCGAGGAGGTGCTTCCCTGGCAGCACCTCGACTCCGGGCTGGACGCGGAGTGGCTGTGGCAGGACTGGCAGGACGCGCTCGCCGCCGACGAGGTCGGAGACTGCCGCTGGACCCCCTGCAGCAACTGCGGGGTGTGCGATGTCATGGACACCTCGATCCAGGTGGGCCCCTCGGGCAAGGTGTGGCTGCCGTTACCGGGGCTCGAACCCGCCACCACGCCGTGAGACGTCAGTCGCCCAACGAGGCGTCGCCGGTCGTTCGCCGCATCCGCATGCGGTACAGCAAGACGGGACGGATGCGGTTCGGCAGCGCCCGTGACTTCCAGCGGGCGCTCGAGCGCGCCGTCCGCCGCGCCGCGCTGCCCATCGCCATGAGCGGCGGGTTCAATCCGCACCCGCGGATCTCGTACGCCAATGCCGTGCCGACGGGGACTTCGAGCCTCGCCGAGTACGTCGAGATCGCCTTGGCGGAGGACCGCGACCCCGGCGAGGTCATGGCGTCGGTGAACGCCGGTCTGCCCGACGGGTTCCGTATCGAGGAGGCGGTGGTCTCGCCCGGGGGTGCGGTCGCGGATCGGCTCGACGCCTCCCGGTGGCGCATCGAGTACCCCGGCAGAGCGACGGCGGACATCGAGGGCGCGGTCGCCGCGATGTGGGACCGGGCGCCCGTCACAGTGTCCAGGATCACCAAGTCCGGGCCCCGGGACATCGCCGTCACCGACAACTGGCTCGGCCACCGGGTCGCGGACGGCGTCCTCGTCGTCACGGTGCGGACGGTGACCCCGACGGTGCGACCTGACGACATAGTCCGCGCTCTCGACCTCGCCGACGCCGGGGCGGCCACCCGCGAGGCGCAGGGCCCCTTCGTCGACGGCGACGTCACTGATCCCCTGGCGTGATCACCCCGGAATCGGCCCACGGCATCCGGGTACCGACGTCTCGGAACGGTTCCGCCGCATCCGGACCTGCGGCTCCGACGGGGGTGTCTGTGCCATACTGCCCACAGACGCCCGGCACGGAACCGTGCCAGTGCCCCCCGCCCGAGGTCAGTCACCCACGGCGGCGACGGACACCGGTGTCCACGGTGGACAACCACCGGACCGAGAAGACTTACGGGACGCGCGAGCGGCCCACACGAGGACCAGGTTCCCGCGCGGTGCACAGCACCCGGGGACCGGGAAAGGATCGGGCTGATGCTCGACGAGGAACAGACCCCTGACAACGACACGACCGCCGCGGCAGCTGGCGACGAGGCCACGGCCGGTACCGAGGGAGGCGCACGACCCCGGCGCCGCCGCGCGGCGAAGCGTCCCGCCGGACCCCCGGTCGAGGCGCAGTTCTCCGGTGGTGGGGAGCCGCAGGAGACCCCGGAGGCCCCCGCCGCCGAGGCACCCAGACGGCGCCGCCGCGCCGCACCCACCGTCGACTTCGAGCCCCCCGCGCGAGACGAGACACCCGCGGTGGCCGCCACCGAGGAGGCGCCCCCGGCGACGGTGCCGCTGTTCCAGCCCCCGCCAGAGACACCGGCGCTGCCCGCCGACTCCGGCCAGCCCGAGACCTCCGAGGAGCCAGGAGAGGATGCGGGACCCAAGCGCTCCCGCAGGCGTCGCCGCAAAGCGTCCCCGTCAGCTGAGGACGCCGCCCAGGGTGAGGCCGACACTGCCCCGGGTGACGCAGGCGCGGACGCCGGTACCGACTCCGACGCCGACAGTGCATCCGATACCGACCAGGGCGACGACGGTCCTTCGGTGCGTCGGCGCCGACGCCGCCGCCGTGGTGGCGGAGGCGGTGGCGGTAGTTCGGACGACTCCGGCGCCAAGGACGAGGTGACCGCCCTCAAGGGGAGCACCCGCATCGAGGCCAAGCGGCAGCGCCGCAAGGAGGGCAGGGAGTCCGGTCGCCGTCGGGCGCCTGTTGTCAGCGAGGCCGAGTTCCTCGCGCGCCGGGAGGCCGTCGACCGCGTCATGGTCGTCCGCCAGAAGGGAAGCGTCACCCAGATCGTCGTGCTCGAGGACGGTGTGCTCGTGGAGCACTACGTCAATCAGGCGACCGCCGCATCGCTGGTCGGCAACGTCTACCTCGGCAAGGTCCAGAACGTGCTGCCCTCCATGGAGGCTGCGTTCGTCGACATCGGTCGTGGCCGCAACGCCGTCCTCTACGCGGGCGAGGTGAACTGGGACGCCGCAGGCCTCGAGGGTCAGCCGAAGCGCATCGAGCAGGCACTGTCATCGGGCGACAAGGTGCTGGTGCAGGTCACCAAGGACCCGGTGGGCCACAAGGGCGCCAGGCTCACCAGTCAGGTCTCCCTCCCGGGCCGCTTCATCGTGTACGTGCCCGATGGCTCCATGACCGGCATCAGCCGGAAACTGCCCGAGAAGGAACGCACCCGGCTGCGGGGGATCCTTCGCAAGGCACTTCCGGAAGGGGCGGGCGTGATCGTCCGCACCGCCGCCGAGGGCGCCAGCGAGGAGGACCTGCTGCGCGACGTCAACCATCTGACGGCGCTGTGGGAGCAGATCAAGGAGAAGGCGGGGAAGGCCAAGCCGCCCGCTGTTCTCCACAGTGAGCCGGACCTCGCCCTGCGGGTCGTGCGCGACATCTTCAACTCCGACTTCAAGCAACTCGTCGTCGAGGGGGACGAGATCGGCACGACCCTCACCGAGTACGTCGCGGACAACGCCCCCACCCTGTCCGAACGCGTGACCCGCTGGACCGGCGACGAGGACGTGTTCGCCCACTACCGGGTGGACGAGCAGTTGGCGAAGGCCCTCGACCGCAAGGTGTACCTGCCGTCGGGGGGCTCCCTGGTCATCGACCGCACTGAGGCCATGACGGTCGTGGACGTCAACACCGGCCGGTTCACCGGGCAGGGCGGCAACCTCGAGGAGACCGTCACCCGGAACAACCTCGAAGCCGCCGAGGAGATCGTGCGCCAGATCCGGCTGCGCGACATCGGCGGGATCATCGTCATCGACTTCATCGACATGGTGCTCGAGAGCAACCGGGACCTCGTGGTCCGACGGCTGGTCGAATGCCTCGGTCGGGACCGCACCAAGCACCAGGTCGCCGAGGTCAGTTCCCTCGGGCTGGTGCAGATGACCCGCAAGCGGATCGGTCAGGGTCTGCTGGAGACGTTCAGCGAGCCGTGCGACTGCTGCAACGGCCGCGGCGTCAAGGTGCACACCGAACCGGTGTCCGGCAAGGGCGGGAAGGACCGCAAGCCCCGCTCAGTGCGCCCGCCGGGTGCCCATGACCCCGTCGAGGCGGCTGCGCGGGCGCGGACCTCCGACTCCGACACCCCCGAGGCTGAGGATGCCCAGGCCGCGGACACCGAGGTCGCGGACCCGGCAGCGCCGGGTCCCGCTGAGGACACCGGGACCCCTGCCGACGGCAGCGCTACCGACAGCGCGCCCGACGCAGGAGCCACCGACGGCACCGCCGATGAGGGCGGTTTGACCGATCAGGAGGGGACTCCGTAGCCTAGGAGGGTTGCCGTGGACCGTGCCCACCGGGCCGTCCACGACGCTACCGGGTCCGACGGGCGACCCGACCGGACAACGCCCGGACCTCGGGTCCGGCTCGGGAGCGCGACAGGAGCCCGCAACGGTCCACATCGGACTGTCACGAACGACGAGACAAGGGAGTGCGGCATGTACGCGATCGTGCGCGCCGGTGGCCATCAGGAGAAGGTCACCGTCGGTGACGAGATCGACGTGAACCGGATGGCGGGTGCGCCCGGTGACACGGTCACCCTGCCGGCCGTCCTCGTCGTGTCCGAGGGGACTGTCACCAGCGACGCCGATGCGCTCGCCGGTGTCACGGTCAGCGCGGAGGTCGTCGACCACCACCGCGGTGAGAAGATCCGCATCCTGCGGTA
The DNA here is from genome assembly GCA_903915555.1 of uncultured Micrococcales bacterium. Classification (GTDB taxonomy): domain Bacteria; phylum Actinomycetota; class Actinomycetes; order S36-B12; genus CAIWTL01. The sequence goes on from CAIWTL010000031.1 coordinate 4,947, forward strand.
CAAGAACAAGACCGGCTACCGCCGCCGGCAGGGCCACCGCCAGGAACTGACCCGGCTGCGGGTCACCGGGATCGAAGGAGTCTGACGACATGGCGCACAAGAAGGGCGCGGCGTCCACCAAGAACGGCCGCGACAGCAACTCCAAGCGGCTGGGCGTGAAGCGGTTCGGCGGTCAGACCGTCGGTGCCGGTGAGATCATCGTCCGCCAGCACGGCACCCACTTCCACCCGGGCGACAATGTCGGCCGTGGCGGCGACGACACGCTGTTCGCCCTGTCCGCGGGCACCGTCGAGTTCGGCACCGCCCGCGGCCGTCGCGTGGTCAACGTCCGCCCGACGTCCTGACGGCGTACGGGGACCACGATGGCCCCGTCGTTCATCGACCTCGTCACGGTCCATGCGACCGCCGGTGACGGCGGCAACGGCTGCGCGTCGGTGCACCGCGAGAAGTTCAAGCCCCTCGGTGGTCCCGACGGCGGCAACGGCGGCCGCGGTGGATCGATCGTCCTGATCGCCGACCCCGCGACCCCGACCCTGCTGTCCTTCCACCGCCGCCCCCACCTCACAGCGGGCAACGGTGGTGTCGGGAAGGGCGGCAACCGGACCGGGGCGGACGGGGCCGACATCATCGCTCACGTCCCCGTGGGGACCGTCGTGTCCCATCCCGACGGCACGGTCGTGGCCGATCTCGCGACCCCCGGAGCCTCCGTCACGGTCGCTCACGGGGGGCGCGGCGGACTGGGCAACGCCTCTCTCGCGTCGCCGCGGCGCAAGGCCCCGGGCTTCGCCCTGCTGGGCGAGCCGGGGGAGCATCACGACGTCACCCTCGAACTCAAGACCGTTGCAGACGCGGCCCTCGTCGGCTTCCCCAGCGCCGGCAAGTCGAGCCTCATCTCCGCCATGAGTGCCGCCCGTCCCAAGGTCGCCGACTACCCCTTCACCACACTCGAACCGCACCTCGGAGTCGTCGCCGTGGGGGACACGTCCTTCACCATCGCCGACGTCCCGGGACTGATCCCGGGCGCCAGTCAGGGAAAGGGCCTGGGCCTGGAGTTCCTGCGCCACATCGAACGCTGCGACGTCATCGTGCACGTCATCGACTGCGCGACCCTCGAACCGGGGCGCGACCCGCTGACCGATCTGCGGGCCATCGAACACGAACTCGACGAGTACGGCGATTTCACCGAACGTCCGCGCATCATCGTGCTCAACAAGGTGGACGTCCCGGAGGCCGCAGAACTCGCGGAACTGGTGACCCCCGAACTGCTCGACCTGGGCTGGCCCGTCATCCCGGTGAGCGCCGCAACCCACGAGGGGCTGCCCGCCCTGAA